>DAOTUF010000539.1:0-7968 GCA_034437495.1 Chloroflexaceae bacterium
GGGAGCCGATTATCTACACCTATCACCTGACCAATACAGGCAACAGGGTTTTTGACCCGGTGATTGCTGTGGATAGTCGGTTAGGACCAGTACCCCTGGACAATACCCATCTGTCACCCGGTGAGACGACGAGTGGCAGGCTCACCGATACTCCACCTGTTGAGAGTGGGGCCGGTTTTCTGGTCAATACGGTCACGGTCACGGGAACGACCCCTTTACCCATGCAGGTAACTGCCACGGACCGCATATCGGTTGAACTCCTCCCTGGCATCCAGCCGCCGACGGTCGCCGCCAGTGCAGCTACCAGCGTGCTCTCAACCAGCGCCACCTTGAACGCGACAGTTCACCCCGGTGGCGGGACGACCTCGGTCATCTTTCGTTGGGGCGAGACCATAGGGGGACCATACGCCCATGAGTTGCCGGTGGTTCTCCCAGTGGAAGGGACGACGGAGCAGGTGATAAGTGCTGAACTCACTGGTCTGGTGCCCAACACGACTTACTACGCTCTCGCTGAAGCCCAGAATACGGCTGGCACAGCCACAGGCCAAGAATTCAGTTTCACGACCCTCCCGGACATTCCGATAATAGCCATACCGGGAATGGTCGAAGCTGAAGCAGGAGAGTGTGATGGAATAGTGATGCATCGTTCAAATGCGTCAGAAAAGCGTACTATCTTGCTGAAAGAGGGGGAAACTTGTACATTTCTGATTGCTGTGCCTATCAGCAGTATTTACGCGATGAGGATACGCTATAGCAACGACAACTTTGGCCCAACTGAAGAAGTGTTCATCACGATTGGCGACACCGTAGTGGAATCATTCGAGGCCGAAGATACAGGTGATGACGGTGAAGGCTGGAATCAGTTTGTCTGGAGCCAGTATTCAGAGCCGAAACATCTACAAGCTGGCATTCATAAGATGGAGATATCGATCAGTGGTGGCGATGGCTATGGTATCGAACTGGATGTAATCGAGATAACAGACGCTGCCAGTGCAGCGCCGAGGATGGTTTATCTTCCACTGGTCATAAGGTGAAATCTTTTGGTTCTTCCGCACTTTGTGTGGCGAACGCCTGAGCGTGTCTGTTTTTCCCGATCAGGAGGGCAGGCCACATTGCAGAGCGATATCGTCCACACTGCACGTTCAATGGGCAAAAATGCCCGTACAGACAGTTCTTCTCGCTGTGGGAGGGGGCGCTGGAGGGAGTGATTGCCCTTATTGAGCGCGATATCGTTTGATTCTTTTCAAAAACCAGGCGTGGAGATTGCTGCGCCTGGTTTTTTGTTGCTGTTCACCCTGCCGTGTGGCGTGGTTAGGAAAGCGCGGAGGAGCGCAGGATAGGGTGAATGTTCCTGGGGGAGCGGGGTGGGTGTTTCCCCATTGTGCCTCATATCTGCTATAATTGCCCTGTACGCAATACAAATACAGAAACTCACCCCTGCCCGCAAAGCAATGGGGTGAGCCACTGAGAAACATTCCGCTCAATCACCGTGTTGAGCGTATGATACCAGAGATTGCCAACCCGTGGGAGAACCCGATGACCACCACCGCCGAACCGCGCACCCTGCGCCTGGAGAAGCTCCTAGCCGCCCTGAGCGATGAGGAATTGGAACGCTTCTGCTTCCGCCACTTCCCCGATTTCTATCAGCAATTCGGGCGGGACTTGTCCAGAGGGGAGAAAGTCCTTCGCCTGGTCGCCCACTGCGACCGCCGTGGCCTGCTGGACACCCTCGAACGGTTGGCGACCGCTGCCGCTTCGTCATCCTCCCCGCCCACCAGTGGGACGAGCATCTCCCCGACCAGCGTGAATGGGGTATCTCTCCCTGCGGCAGTTAGCGCACCTCTTCCTCGACCGCGCAGACATCCAGGAGGTGTGGGCGTGGCTGGAAACGCAGCAGCAGGAGCGGAAGTCAGTCCGAAGAATGACCACCGCCCCATCCCAGAGACCTGGGCGGTGGCGAACCACAGAGCAGATGACCGAACCAGCGCCAATGTTCAGGGAGGAGCAGCGATGACCGACGATATTTCCGCCAGGATTGCCCATATTGAATCTATGCGGGCCATCATTGGCGATGCCGCCGCCGATGCCGCGATTGCCGCCCTGGAAGCCACGGTCCCACCAACCGACGTAGCCCAGACCGTCAGCGGCGCGGGGGCGGTCGGCATTGTCGGGACCGTGACCAACAGCCCCATCCGAACAACGGTCTACCTCTACGGACAGCGCGGCAGGAGCGCGGAGGAACTGCTCGCGGCCTACCTCCAGCGGCAGGTGCAGCGCTGCACGGGGCTGTCGTTCCAGGGCGTGCGCGAACGGAGAGCCGACACCGATATGCTCACAGTCAGCCTCGACCAGGTCTACACGCAGCTTGCCACGACCGACCTGATGGAGCGCGAGGTCTACGAGGGCGCGGCCCTGGCGAGCTTTGACGCGGCGGCGTACCTGGCGCAGCACGTCGGGGAGCACCTCCTGCCCCGCGCTCGGCGCGACCAGTGCCTGCCGCACGGCGGCGAGACGCCCCTCCGAATGGGGGAGGAAGCCGCGCCCCTCAGCCTGGCGAACCTGGCCGACCAGGGGAGCGACCACCTGGCGCACCTCGTGCAGGGACGGGAGCGGGTCGCCTTCCTCGGCCCGCGCCTCGTCACCGAGGCCATCACGCAGTACCCGCGCCTCGTCCTGCTTGGCGAACCAGGGTCGGGCAAGTCCACGGCGCTGCGCTATCTGGCGCTCACCCTGGCGCAGGCGGGGCTGGACGAGACGGTCAACCTGGCAACCCACCTGGAGGGGGGGGACCGCCTGGGCGAGCAGGGCCGTCTCCTGCCCCTCTTCCTGCCGCTGCTGCCCTTCGCCAGGCGCTTCGTCGCCGCCGCTGACCACCCCTGCTCGGCGGACGACCTCTGGAACTACCTTGCTGCCGAACTGGAGGCCAGCGGGCGCTACGAGGGGTTGGCGGCAGCGGTCCACGAGGAACTGGAGGCAGGGCGGGTGCTGCTCCTGCTCGACGGCCTGGACGAGGTGGTGGGCAGCACCTCACGGCAGCAGGTTGTGCGGGCGGTGCAGGCGTTTGCGAAGGCGTATCCTGCCTGCCGCCTCGTCGTGACCTGCCGCGTGCGGGCGTACGAGGGAGCGCCCAACCAGGCGTGGCAGCTCCCTGGTTGGCCGACCGCGACCCTGGCGGACTGGACTGTTGGGCAGATGCAGCACTTCGTCCAGGCGTGGTACGGGGCCGCAGCCGCGTCAAGCAGGATGAGTGGGGAGAAGCGCGACGAGCGCGTCACGGCGCTCAAGGGAGCCATCGAGCGCCGCGGCGACCTCAAGCGGCTCGGTGTGCGCCCGCTGCTGCTCACGATTATGGCACTCGTGCATTTCAACGACGGGCAGCTGCCCGAAGAGCGCGTCGGGTTGTACTCCCGCTGCGTGGACCTGCTGCTTGGGCAGTGGGAACTGGCGAAGGAGGACGGCAGCGGCTACGGCAAGCTGACCGACTACCTCAGCCTGCCCGACACCGACGTGAAAGTGCTGCGCCCGCTGCTCCAGGCGGCAGCGTTTGCGGCGCACGAAGCAAGCACGCCCGACGTGCCTGGCAGCCTGGGACGCGACACGCTGCGGCTGATGGTGATGGAAGCGCTGGCGCAGAAGGGCCATCCCAACCCCTTCCAGGGAGCCAAGCGGTTCCTGGAGTACACCGACGTGCGGTCGGGGTTGCTCCAGGCAAGCGACGCGGGTGATGCCTACACCTTCCCCCATCTGACCTTCCAGGAGTACCTGGCGGGTCTGGAACTGGTGCGCGAGGTGGATTTTGTCCAGCACATCCTGGCGCGACGGGATGACGACCGCTGGCGGGTGCCCATCCAACTGGGGGTGGGGCACCTGGTGAGCGAGGGGGCGCTGGCGATGGTCTACCAGTTGCTCAGCGAGTTGGTCTATCTGGAGGGGCGCAGCGAGGAACAGCACCAGCGCGACCTGCTGTTTGCGAGCGACCTGGCCGAGGACATCGGGTGGGGACGCTTGAAGAGCGCAGGGTTCACGAGACTTCGACGCGACCTGGCGCACGCGCTCGTCTCGGTGGTGGAGGGGACGGTGCTGCCTGCCAGAGAGCGGGTGCGGGCGGGGACCCTTCTGGGTGGCCTGGGCGACCCGCGCATCCCCATCACCCCAGAGGAGTGGAGCATCGCCAGTGCAGGCGGAACCACCGACCCCCTGCACCGCTACTGGTGCCACGTCCCCCCTGGCACCTACGTGGTGGGGAGCTGCGATGACGCCCGCGACGCCCGCGACGACGAAAAGCCGCAGCACACGGTCACGATTGCCTATCCCTTCTGGATTGCCCGCTACCCCATCACCAACGCCCAGTGGCAGGCGTGGGTGGCACAGGGTGGAAAGCCGTCATACCGTGCCGACGATGGCGACCTGAACCACCCGAACCAGCCGGTGGTCCGTGTGACCTGGCAGATGTTCAACGACTTCTGCTTCTGGCTGACGGATCAGATGGGCGGGGTTCTGCCAGCGGGCTACGCGGTGCAGTTGCCGACCGAGGCGGAGTGGGAAGCGGCGGCCCGCGGTGGTGATGGGCGGCGCTATCCCTGGGGAGACGAGTGGCAGGACGACCACGCCACGACGGAGGCGAACCGCAGGGACCTGGGCACCGGGTGGAGCACGCCCGTGGGGTGCTATGCGACAGGAGCGGCCCCCTGCGGGGCGTTGGATATGGCGGGGAACGTGTGGGAGTGGACCGCGGATGTCTGGCGGTCGCATCCTGGGGCGGCAGAGCCTTTTAAGGAGCAGGAATATCGCGTGCTGAAAGGTGGGAGTTATCGAGGAGGCAGGACACTTGTTCGATGTGCAACGCGGGTCACTTACCACCACGACCTCAACCTCATTGACTTCGGTGGGCGGGTGGTCGTCTCCCCTCGTGTGCGAACAAGCGGCAGAGATGAATGAGGAGCAGCAATGACCGACGACCTGGATGCAAAAATGATGCAACTGGCTATCCTGCGGCAGCAACGCGACGCCGTGACGGACCCATCAGTACGGGCAGCTATGGAGGCCGCCATTGCCGCCCTGGAAGCCACCCCCCCACCAACCGACCGTATCAATGCGCCCCATTCCCAGGGGTTCGTTGACCATCCGACGGGAACCGTTGACCAGACCTTTGGCAACGTCAGAACGGAGGGTGACAACCAGGGACAGGCCATCGGGGTGAACACAGGCACCGTGCAGCAGTTCTTCGGCACCGCCACCCCTGGCGAGGACCAGGCGACCCTGCTCACCGCCTACCTCACGAGCCTGACCAGCGAGTGCCAGCAGTTGCGGTTGAGCCGCCTGACTTCCAGGCAGCAGACGGGCGCGGAGCAGAGCGCCACCCCACAACTGCGCTTGCAGGCGGTGTATACGGGGTTGACGACCAGCGGTGCGCCCATCACCCTGCACCAGCGCGAGTATCCCGCGGCGCGGATGAAGCGCCTGAGCGAACGTATCCAGGAGCGCCCATCCGCGGAGGTGCCGCCAGAGCAGGTGCGCGAGATAGCCATAGACTTCTGCACTCCTCCAGGAGACGCCTTCTTTGCCCACATCGGGAAGCAGCGGGGCGAAGCCTGGTCGTTCGATGGGGTGCCCGACGATATCCCGCTCCGCCTGACCATCACGCGCCCCGAACTGGCAACCGAGGCCATCCGCGCCCATCACCGCCTGGTGCTGCTTGGCGAACCAGGTGCGGGCAAGTCCACCGTGCTGCGCTACCTCTCCCTCCTGCTGGCACAGAAGGTGCTCGGCGGGGCGGTGTCCCTGGTCGGGTGGGACGACAGCCATCTGCCCGTGCCCGTCCTCTGCCCCCTCGGTGCCGTTGCGGAGAGGCTGCGCAAAGGGCAGTCCGACCCTGACCAGGCGCTCTGGCAGGCCATCGGGGACGTGCTCGATGGCGAGCAGTCCATCCGCAAGGGGCTGCGCGACCATCTCAAGGACGCCATCCGCCGCGGCGGGGTGCTCCTGCTCTTCGATGGGCTTGACGAACTGCCGACCAGCGGCGACAACCCGCGGGAACGGGTCGCCCACGCGCTGCGCCGCTTTGCGACGGGGGACGGAGCGCAAACCCCCATCGTGGTGACGTGCCGCGTGCTGCCCTACCAGGCCGAAGGAGACTGGAAGCTGCCTGCCGACGAGGGATGGCACCTCCGCACGGTGCAACCGCTGGCCTTCGGGCAGGTGCGCCAGTTTGTCCAGCAGTGGTATGCCGAACTGACCCAGGTGGACCCCGACCTGAGCGCCCGCGCCGCCGAAGCCCGCACCGAGAAGCTCCTGACGGCGCTGGAGGAGCACGAACGGCTCCACCCGCTGGTCGCCTCGCCGCTGCTGCTCACGATGCTGTCTATCCTGCACTACAATCGGGACGAAATCCCCCGCGACCGCGTGAAGCTCTACGAGGAGTGCGTCGTGCTCCTGCTCGACCGATGGGAACCCGTGCGCACGCCGAGCCTGAAGCGGCCTGGGTTGCTGGAGCGGCTTGGCAAGCTGCCCAACCTGGAACGGGATATGCTGCGGAATGTCCTGCACCGCCTGGCGTGGCAGGTGCATACCGAGCCGCCTGAAGGGGACGGGCGCGGCCTGCTCGATGGACGGCTGCTGGAGGCGGAGCTGCTGCGGTTCTTCAAGAAGCGCTACCAGGAATATGACCCTGCGGCGAAGGTGGACACCTTTATCCAGGTGCTCAACGAGGATGCGGGGCTGCTCCAGGCGCGGGCCGACGACCGCTACGCCTTCCCACACCTGACCTTCCAGGAGTATCTGGCGGCGTGTGCGCTGGCCGACAGCGAGAACCTGGTGGGCGAGGCGTATGCAGTGTGGACGGGCCGCGACGCGAGCCGCTGGCGCGAGGTGCTGCTGCTGACGGCGGGGCGCTTGCGGCTCATCGGGGTGCGCTCGGCGCAGCGGGAGGGCATCCCCTGGCTGCGCCACCTGCTCAAGGCGAAGGTAAAGGGGAGCCAGAAAACCGCCGTGCAGCGGGCGCAGGATGCAGCCCTGGCCGCGCTGAGCTATCGGGAACTGGGCGAGCAGGAGGTGCTGGACGAGGAAGACCTGGACGACCCGCTGCGCGATGGCATCGTCCACCTGCTGGAGACGCCTGACAGCGGGGTGGTGGTGGCCGACCGCGTCGAAGCGGCCCGTGTCCTGGGCGACCTGGGCGACCCGCGCTTCCCCGTCACCCCAGAGGAGTGGCAGGCCACCAGCGTGGGACTGACCCCTGACCGCCGCCCCTCGACCCCCGACCTCTGGCCCCGCTACTGGTGCTACGTCCCCCCTGGCACCTACATTGTTGGCAGCAGCGATGACGACCCCAACGCCGCAGACAGGGAAAAGCCGCAGCACACGGTCACGATTGATTATCCCTTCTGGATTGCCCGCTATCCCATCACCAACGCGCAGAGGCAGGCGTGGGTGGAAAAGGGTGGAAAACCGTCATACCGTGCCGACGACAGTAACCTGAACCACCCGAACCAGCCAGTCGTCCGTGTGGCCTGGGACTGGTTCAACCAGTTCTGCTCCTGGCTGACGGAGCAGATGGACGGGGTGCTGCCAGTAGGCTATACCGTCCAGTTGCCGACCGAGGCGGAGTGGGAAGCCGCGGCCCGCGGCGGCGATGCACGGCGCTATCCGTGGGGGGACGAGTGGCAGGACGACCACGCCACGACGGAGGAGAACCGCAAGGACCTGGGCAGGAGGATCACGCCCGTGGGGTGCTATGCGGCAGGGGCGGCTCCCTGCGGGGCGCTGGATATGGCGGGGAATGTGTGGGAGTGGACCGCGGATGTCTGGCGGTCGCATCCTGGGGTGGCAGAGCCGTTTGAGGAGCAGAAATATCGCGTGGTGAAGGGCGGGAGTTATGGGGGTGATAGAACATATATTCGCTGCGCGGCGCGATACAGGCCCCTCCACGTCAGCGACTTCTTCGGTGGGCGGGTGGTCGTCTCCCCTTGC
>DAOTUF010000540.1:0-9899 GCA_034437495.1 Chloroflexaceae bacterium
GGGAGGGAGGGGGTTGGCGTGGGGCGCGGCTGAAAGAGGCTGCACCCGGCCAGCACCAGGACTGGGAGCACTATCAACATCAACATCAGAGCCAGCACGCCTGCCCTAGACCGGGGCGCTCCCCCGACCGGCGAAAGCGGCGAAAAAGGCAAACGATATGGTTTCTTCACGCACATATCTCCACTGCGATACACAAAGCTCATTGTTCGTTGCTCGTGACTCGTCACGTATCATCCGTCGTCGTCGTTTCTGCCGGCAAGCTGCCCGCAGGCCGCCGCAATCTCCCCCCCCCGCTCCACCCGGACGGTGCAGGCAATCTGGTGTTCGTGAAGCACCTGCTGGAAGCGCAGCACGCGCTGCCGCTCCGAACGGCTCAGCGCACTCCCCGGCACCGGGTTCCACGGAATGAGGTTGACATGGAACAGCAGGGTGTGGCCCGGGACCGCCAGCGCCCGCAGCCGCCGAGCCAGCGCCCGCGCCTGGTCGGGGTGGTCGTTCTGCCCCTGGAGCAGCACATATTCCAGCGAGACCCGCCGCCCGGTGCGCTCCGTGTAGTCGCGGGCTGCTTCCAGCACCGCCGCAATGGGGGAGCGCCGGTTGACGGGGATGAGCGTGTCGCGGAGGGCGTCGTCGGGCGCGTGCAGCGAGATGGCCAGGTTGATGGGCAGCGGCTCCTGCGCCAACCGACGGATGCCCGGCACCAGCCCGACCGTCGAGACGGTCATCTTCCGCGCACTCAGGTTGAACCCCTGCGGGTCGTGCAGCCGCTCTACGGCCTCCCACCAGCGCTCGTAGTTGGCAAACGGCTCCCCCATGCCCATAAAGACCACGTTCAGGTGCGCACTGCGCTCCGGGGAGATGGCCCGGACCTCCCGCGCAGCCCACACCACCTGCTCCACGATTTCGCCGCTTGAGAGGTTGCGCCGAAGCCCCGCCTGCCCCGTGGCGCAGAAGACACACCCCATCCCGCAGCCGGCCTGGGTGGAGACGCACACCGTCGCCCGCTCCGGGTAGACCATCAGCACGGTTTCAATCATGACCCCGTCGGGCAGGGCCATCAACGCCTTGCGCGTCTGCCCGTCGTCGGTGCGGCGCTCCTGCACCACGCGCAACCCCCCGGCCTGCGTTTCTTGCAACAACCGCGCTCGCAGGTTGGACGGCAGGTCGGTCATGGCCTGGACGTCGTCCGTCAGGCGGCTGTACAGGTGGCGGTAGACCTGACGGCCCCGAAAGGCCGGTTCGCCCCACTGCTGCATTGCTGCTTCAAGCTGCGGGAGCGTTGCCTCGTAGAGCGACCATCGGCGGTCTGTGGGTATTGGTGAACACTGCTCCATGTGATTGAATGGTACGGGTACCAGGGAACCAGAACGACAGACATTCCTGACTTCATTCTACCACAGGTCGCACAGGAGGAGAAAACAGGCCGGTCTCAGAAATCTGTCAGTAAAATTACGGTTTCCTCTTCGTTTATCGAGATAGGACCGGGTATCGTACCAGGCAGCATAGGTTTACTCTCGTATCAGAGAGGGGGGTGTATAAAAAAGTTTTTCCATGTGTAACGAAACCAGTTCTCCTTCGTTTATCGAAGTGGCATCCATTGTTTTATACATGTTACCTGACAAATAGAGCAAAGGAGGTTCTTTTGACCGGCACAAAAACCCGTTTATCCAGTATTAAACCCGACAGAATGAGTATGACATCGGCTTGTACGACATCATGTAGCTGAGAATCACGGAGGTTTTTTCGATGTTTCACGATACACCAGCAGCCACAAAACCGCTTTTGTTGCGCAGAAGCACCCTCTTTTGCCTCGTCCTCGCGCCTCTGGTGGCGCTGCTTCTGCTGCTCTTGTTCAAGCCACATACGGCTTTCCCCGCCACGGGCGACCCACCCCTGGAATTTTCCTGGGCGATACGGGCCGTCGATGTGAGTGAATATCCCGGGGACAATGAAGCCGCCGGGACCGCCGTCGACAGCAACGGCGATGTGCTCGTGACGGGCTTCTTTACAGGAACGGTTGACTTCGATGAGACAGGTGGCGGGAGCTACCTGACCACGGTGGGAGAAAATGACGCCTTTGTTGCCAAATACGACGGCACAGACGGGAACCTGGTCTGGGTGCAGCAGATTGGCAGCGCAACCAAGGACCAGGGCACCAGCGTGGTGGTCGATACCAGCGACAACGTCTACGTTGCTGGCTTCTTCAGCAGCAATATCATCTCCCCCACCAGCAAGACCAACCTCGGCGGCGAGGATGTCTTCGTTGCCAAGTACGACAGCGCCGGGAACTTCCTCTGGATGCGCACGATGGGCGGAACGAACAACGAACGCGGCCTGTCCCTCACGGTAGGAAGTTCGGTCTATGTGACGGGCTATTTCTACGGCACGGCCAACTTCGGGGCCGGAAACTTTCTCTCCGGGAGCAACAATTCGGATGTCTTCGTGGCGGTGCTCAACCCCACGAACGGCACCAGCACCGGGGCAAACGCCTGGCAGATTGGCGGCACCGGCAACGACGGGGGCCGCGCTATTGACCTGGACAGCAGCGGTAATGTCTATACTGCGGGCTACTTCAGCAACTCGGTAGACTTCGACCCCTCTGCGGGAACCCAGACCAGAACCGCTACCGGCGGGTCGGATGTGTTCATTGCCAGCTATGCCGCAAGTGGCACCTACCGATGGGTCAGCGTCGGGACGGGCGCAGGCAACGACAGCGCCAGCGATATCGCGGTCGGCACCAACAGCGTCTACACCACCGGCTATTTCAATAGTTCTATAGACTTCGGCAGCGGACCGTCTACCTCAAGCGGCGACTCCGACGTGTTTGTCACGCGGCACGCCACGAGCGGCGGGTCCTTGCAGTGGGTGCGCACCGCCAGCGGCCCGGGCAAGGATGACGCCACGGGCATCGTCCACGCAGGCGAATCGCTCTATATTGGGGGCTACTTCCACGATACCCTGTCGTTTGGGAGCGGCACCCCGCTCGATTCGGGCGACCCTGACACTTCCGACAGCTTCCTTGCCAGCTACCGCGCCGACAATGGCTCCCTGACGTGGGCCGTGGATGTCGGCGACGAGGCTGCCAACCCGCCCTCGAGCGACCACGTCTCAGACATCGCGGTGCAGCACGGGGTGGGCCTCTATATGGCGGGCTTCTTCGACAATGACAGCAACTTTGCCCCCGACGACGATGCAGCGGGAGACCTGGATGCTCCCCACCCCGACACCCGCGCAGTCTTTGTCTCCGCCTTGCAGTGGCGGCCCGGTATCACCTTCGGGGAGCTTCCCGTTCCGACGGCTCTGGAGGGAGGGGATTATGTAGAGTACAGCGTCAAGCTCGACTCCCGCCCGGCGGACACCGTACGGATTACCTTGTCGTTCACGGATTCTATCAAGGTCCACATCGAAGACTTGCCGACGGACCCCGACGAATACCGCGATGCGGCCACGTTGGGGGACATCTTCATCAGCCCGGATGAGTGGGACACGCCCAGGCCGGTGTACGTGCGGGCCACCGATGATAGTATCATCCAGGGCGACCCCATGTTCACCCGCGTCATCTCGCACACGGTCTCCAGCACCGGCGACCCCGACTACAACGGGACCGCGCTGTTCCGGAACGGCGATGGGAACGAATTGTACGAGGTGGTCATTCCCATTGAAGATAACGACGAGGCAGCTATCACCTTCTCTGACACCTACCTCTCGCTGGATGAGGATTTCCCGGACGATGTGGTGTCCTATAAGATAACGCTCGGGAGCGAACCCACCTCGCCCGTCTCCATCACCCTGACACCCGGTGAAGACCTTGAGGTGAGTGTGGATGGGGGAAGCACCTGGTATTCGAGCACCACCACCCTGACCATCGCCCCGATAAACTGGCAAACCGGCGAGCGGGTGCGGGTGCGGTTGGTGGGCGATGACAGTATTGACAAGGGCACCCCCTACTACTACCGCAACATTACCCACCGCGCCGACAGCGCCGACCCGAACTACGACAGTGATGAGGAGGGACGTTTCACCAACGGCAGGGGCAAGCTCAAGAACGAAGTCCAGGTCGAGATTGAAGATAATGACGATTCTTCGGTCATTCTCTCGAAAAGCAATCTCTGGGTGGCCGAGCTTGGCAACCCCATCTCCGACACCTATACCATCGAACTGGGCAGCGTCCCGGCGCATGCGGTGGATGTCGAACTGACCTTCAACGAAGACCAGGTGACGGTCAATGGCGAAACGGATGGCTCGGTGACGGTCCACTTCGACCCGGCCACCTGGGACACCGTCCACACCATCACCGTCGTAGCGGTTGATGACGACCTCATCGAGGGCGACCATACCTCGGTGATTTACCACGAGGCCAACAGCACCGACCCGAACTACGACAGCGATTATGGGGAGGTCTTCCACAATGGCCTGGAAACGAACAAAGACCAGGTCACGGTCAATATCACCGATGACGACGACCTGACAGTGGTGGTCGACGTGGGCGACGGCGTCCGGGTGCGCGAACACACCCCCCCCCCCATGCTCGACGACTACACCGATGAGTATGCGGTGTCGCTCTATCGGCGGCCCGCCGAGGGTAAGGTTGTGGTGATTACGGTGAGGGGGCAGGCCACGCCCGCCCAGGTGCAGGTCAGCAAGGACGGCACCACCTTTGCCGACTCCATTACCCTGACGTTCGACCACAACAACTGGGAACTGATCCAGACCGTTACGGTGCGGGCTGTAGACGACGCCCTGGAAGAGGAGAATCCCCACTACGATATCATCGAACACATCGTGAAGGGGGGAAGCGGCGGAACGACTGACCCGCGCTACCAGGCGGTCGTTGGCTTCTTGCTCGCGGAGGTGGACGCCCGCATTATCGAGAATGACCGCGGGCCGGGCATCAGCATCGCCACCGAAGAGGCAGTCGAGCCGGTCGATCTCTATGAGGGCGACCCCGACAACAACGATGGCGACACCGCGACCTACGAGGTGTGGCTTAACACCGTTCCCACGGGCGAGAACCACGCCGTTGTGACCATCGAGGCCCGCAATGCCGAATGTGCGCAGCGGCTCGACCTGGGGCGCGGTTTTGGCAACCCGGTCTCGCTCACCTTCCCGCAAAACGATACCACCTCGCTCATTCCACAGCCAGTGACGATTACCGTCAAGGATGATGAAATCTACCAGGGAGACCGTATCTGCGCGCTCTTCCACTCCGTGACCACCCCCTCGGGTGAATATGATGACACCCTGGGGATTGAATACTGGCTCAACGGGCGGAAGATACCCGACCCGCACACGCTGCCCGTCAATATCATTGACGACGAAGAGGCCGCGATTATCCTGAGCACCGGCACGCTGGAGATTGAGGAAGATGGAGGCCGCGGGGAATATACCCTCACGCTCGGCAGCAGACCCACCCACCTGGTCAATGTCACGCTTTCGTTCGACGGAACGCAGGTTGAGGTGGACGCGAGTGGCAGCGGGGTGTTCGACGCGAGCGGCTCCATCTCGCTCCAGTTCCAACCCGACGAATGGCAGACCGAAAAAACGGTCTACGTGCGGGCCGTGGACGATGACCACGACCTCGACCGCACCCCCGCCATCACCCACCGGGCCTCCAGCGCCGACGACCACTACGACAGTGACGAGCAGGTGGACATCTTCAAGGGGGGCAGCGGCGACAACGAAGACCAGGTAGTCGTCACCATCCTGGACGACGAGAAGGCCGGTTTCAAGGTGAACAAACCCGACGATTATGTGGACGAGTCCGTGCCAGGCAAGACCCTGGCCTACCGGCTGAGCCTTGGCAGTAAGCCCTTCCAGGATGTGGAAATCACCCTGCGCCCACGACCCGACTACGCCATCAGCCGCGGCACGGTGATAGAGAGCGAGGCCATCGGGCGGCAGCTTGAGGTGCGGCACGGGGGCAGCGGGTGGACCAGCGAACTGAACCTGACCTTCAGCGCCGAACCGGGCAGTGGCAAATACGTCTGGGATTCGGAGCAGATCATCGAAGTGCGGGCCGCAGACGACCCCACCGCCGAGACCATTCTGCCCGCGCTCTACCACCAGGGATTGATTGACCATGCGGCTATCTCTGCCGACTCGACCTACAACAGTATGACCCGCACGCTCCAGATTAACATCAAGGATGACGACATTGCGGGGATAGTTGCCGACGTGGATATCACGAGCGACGAAGATGAGGTGCTGGTCCAGGAGGAAGGAGAGACCACCGATATCTACACGGTCATCCTCACGAGCAAGCCGACGAAGGACGTGGTCATCACGGCGGACGGTCGGAAGCAGGTGCGGTTGAGCAGCGACGGGGTTTCGTTTGCGCCAACGCTGGACCTGACCTTCACTCCCGACAACTGGACGACCGTGCAGACCATCACCGTGCGGGCCGTGGATGACAACATTGACGAACCAGAGCTGCACGAGGGTATCATCGAGCACACCGTCAACCATGACCTGACGCTGGCGCAGGAATACCTTGAACTGGGCGTCAGACCCATTGAAAACGTGGTCGCCAACATCGAGGACAACGACGAGGCACAGGTGCAGGTGCTGCCCATCGAAGTAACCGTTCCGGAAGAAGGGGGACTGCCGCCATCGTCTGGCACCACTACCCCGACCCTCCAGGTTGCCGAAGCAACCCTCAGCGACAATGGCGACTCGCACGCGACCTACCAGGTCAAACTGCTCAACGAGCCGGCCAGCAACGTCATCATCGTGGCCGATGCCGACGCTGACCAGCCCGGGCAGGTGCAGGTCAGCACCGACGGAACGAACTACGCCAGCACGGTCGAACTGACCTTCACGCCGGGCAACTGGCAGGAGGCGCAGACGGTCTATGTGAAGGCGGTGGACGATACCATTGACGAAGGCGACGAAGAAAACCCGCACCCGCTCGTGACCATCGAGCATACCTATGCGTTCGGGAGCGACAGTTCGTTCGATACCTTCCCCTCTAGCGTCATCGTGAGCGTGGTAGACAACGATGGGGCCGGGGTAGTCGTTTCGCCGCTGGAGGTGCAGGCGGTGGAAGGCGGCATCGACGGGATGTATCGCGTCCGGCTGCGGAGCCAGCCAGCAAATGGTGTGTATATCATGGCAGACGTGACCACCGACGGGGATGCTGTGGGGCAGATTGAGGTGAGCAGCGACGGGCGAATCTTTGGGAATACGGCCCTGCTCTACTTCAGCGACCAACCCGCCGGGACCGGGGAGAGTTGGGCAGACGAGCAGACGGTCTATGTGCGGGCTGTGGTGGACGACCTGAAGGAAGGTCCGCAGTCCTATACCGTCCAGCACTCCTTTGGGCCGGGCAGCGACCCCGACTTCAAGTCCCAGACCCCTGCCAGCGAGCTGGAGCCAGTCACCGTTATGGTGCTGGAGGAAGCTATCAGCACGCTCATCCTCGTTTCCCCCACCGAAGGGTTGGTGACGACCGAGGATGGCGGCATGGACTTCTTTACGGTGCGGATGACCCGCAGGCCGACGGATACGGTGTTCATCGGGCTGCACAGCTCTGACCCGGGCGAGGGCATGGTCGAGCCTGAGTTCCTGATGTTCAACACGGTGAACTGGAACCAGACCCGCACGGTGACGGTGACGGGGGTTGACGATACTGAAGCCGATGGGGATATCCCCTACACCATCCAGACCATTTCGGACACGACCACGACGGATATGACCTTCCGCGGTTTCGACCCGCAGGACGTGGCTGTGGTGAACCAGGACGACGAAACCACCACCTCGGACGTTGACCTGGGCATTGAAGGCGAGGTGGGCGACGGTCCGTTTGCTCCGGGCAGCGTCATCGGGTATACCCTGACCTATACGAACAGCGGTATTATGGATGCCGCGGGAGTGCAGCTCACCGCCCGCATGCCCGACTCGCTGACCTTCCAGGCCGATGCGAGCACCAAGGGGTGGAACTGCGACGGGCTGTATCTCTCTGCCACGGACTGTGTGTTGACCATTGGCGACGTCGCCGCAGGAAGTGGCGGGAGCGTCACGTTTGTGGTGGTCGTGAACACCCCGGTTGAGGCCGGAACCGAGATGGTCAATCTGATGGCTGAGGTGAGTGACGATGGAGCCGACCGCAACCCGGACAATGACCAGGTTCAGATCGCTGCGGTCATCGACGCCAGCCCCGACCTGGCTGTCGATATCGTGAGCGATGGGCTGCCAGCACCGTCAGGCGGAACGAAGGACCTGACCCTCAACTACAGCAATACGGGCAACCAGCACGCTACGGGGGTGGTATTGACTGCCACCTTCTCCCCCACCATCGCGGCGTCGATGAGTGGGTGGACCTGCGAGGGGTCGACCTGTACTCTCCAGGTGGGTCGGCTGGAGGCAGGCCAGCAGGAGACGGCAGCCGTGACGCTCACGGTTCCGACGCTCGGAGGGGGGAGCAGTCTCCTGATGACGGTGACGATTGAGGACGACGGGACCGGTGGCGAAGAACCGTCGCTCGCCAACAATGAGGACACGGAGACCATCCCCATTAGCTCGTCTTCCTCGTCTCCTTCGAAGCTGTTCCTGCCGCTCATATGGACGGGGGCAGGAAGGTAAGGCAAGAGAGCGATAGCCCTTCGTTTGCCCTGAAAACCTGAAGCGCAGGGGCATCGGGGCATCGGGGCATCGGAGCGGAGAAGGCGGGTCCCCCTCGCAGGTCTGGAGCCTGCGGGGGGGTCTCCTTTCCGGGCCGGGACCAACCGTTCTGGCCCGGTTTGTTCTTGATTGTTCGTAGTATCACTCGTATTATCAGGCGATAAAAGTATGCTATACTTGAATCGTGAGGCAGTTAAAGCATCTCTACAAGGGGGGAAACCTGTGAGTGAAAACCAGAAACGGGCACATGTGTTTGTCTCCGGGCGCGTTCAAGGGGTCTTCTTTCGCTCCTCCACCCGCGAGCATGCGCGTCAGGCGGGTCTGCGGGGGTGGGTGAAGAACCGGAGTGATGGACGGGTGGAAGCCATCTTTGAAGGCCCGGTCGATGCCGTCCAACGACTGGTGAGTTGGTGCCACAACGGGCCGCCTGCGGCGCAGGTCGAGCACGTTGAGGTGAATTGGGAAGAGCCAACCGGCAAGGAGGGGTGGTTTGATGTTCGCGGGTAAGGGCATACCGCTTTGAGGGCAAGGCCCCGCACGTTCTGTTCCTCCCCCTTCCCTGCACCAGGAACCGTATGCACCTTGGGATAGACGCAAGCCGCCTCGCAGAAACGGCCCGCACCGGCACCGAACGCTACAGCTTCGAGGTGGTGGGGGCGATGGCTCGCCTGGACCGACACACGACCTGGACGCTCTACTGCAACGGACTGCCAGCATCACTCCCTCCCCTCGGGACGAACGTTTCTTTGCGAAATATCCCCTTCCCACGGCTGTGGACACATCTTCGGCTGGCGTGGGAGATGCAGCGCCGACCGCCGGACGTGCTGTTTGTTCCAGCGCATGTGCTGCCCATCATCCACCCGCCCCGGAGCGTCGTCACCATCCACGACCTGGGATACCTGGTGTTCCCACAGGCGCATACGGCGCTTCGACGGCTTGACCTGCATCTCTCGACGCTCTGGAGCGTCCGGGCATCCTGGCGGCTGATTGCCGTCTCGCAGGCCACGCGGGACGCCCTGGTGAGCCACTACCGCGTCGATGCAGCGAAGATACGGGTCATTCCGCATGGCGTTGCGCCCCACTTCCGCCCGGTGCCTGCCGAGGAGCGGGCAAAGGTGGATGCCGTTCAGTCTCGCTATGGGATTGACCGGATAGGCGGGAACTACGTGCTCTACGTGGGGACGGTGCAACCGCGCAAGAACCTGGTTCGCCTGATTGATGCGTTTGCGCGGGTCGTCCAGGAGGCAAGCACAGGCGCGGGCACGGGAGGGAATGGGAGC
>DAOTUF010000541.1:0-9481 GCA_034437495.1 Chloroflexaceae bacterium
GGTGGGGGTCGGCTCCGGTGTGGAAGCGTCCGTTGCGGTGGGCGTCGGGAGCAGGGTGGGCGACGATGCCGCAGTGGGGGGGAGCGCCACCACCCCGCACCCCCGAAAGAAGGACGCCACCACCGCAACGATGACCAACCCGATAATCACCACCACTCCCATCCAGAGCGCCACCGGCTTGAGGCGACGGGGTTGGTTTTTCTCCGGGCCGGCCACCGCTGCCGCTTCGGGGTAGGGGTGGGGGGCGGGATGGTCCCGACCCGGCTCAGGATATTCCGACGATTCGGAGGCAGATTGCATCTCGGGCGGCGCAGGCGGCTCCCCTACCCGTGGGGCACCGGCGGCGTAGGCGGGGTCCCCCGACCCTGGTTCGACGGGTGGCTCCGCCCGGCGGACGGCCAGCGGTGGCTCCGCGGCAAGCGGGGTCGGGTCCATCGACCCCTCCGGTCCCCGAATGGTCTCCCGGCCCACCGAGGTCCCCCCCATCACGGCGAGGCTGGCAATGTCTGCCGTCGAAGCCACCTCTATCCCATAGCGGCGAGCCACCCGCCGAAGCGCATCGACCATGGCTCCCCCATTGGGAAAGCGGCTCTGAGGGTCCTTCGCCAGAATGCGGGCGAAGACCGGGTCTAGTTCGCGGGGGAGCGTGGGGACCAGGCTGCCGGGCAGCGGCGGGGGGGTCTGCGCATGGGCCGCAATCAACTGCGGGGTCGTGCCCACAAACGGCACCCGACCGGTCACGATTTCATAGGCCACAATGCCCAGAGAATAGAGGTCACTCCGCCCATCAACGTAGCGCGACTCAATCTGTTCGGGGGAGATGTACTCCGGCGTCCCCATAAAGATGCCCGTGCGCGTGAGCCGTTCCCGCCCCCCATCCAGCGGGAGCGCGATGCCGAAATCGGTCAGGAGGACCCGCCCGTCCAGGGCTATCAGGACGTTGTGCGGCTTCACATCCCGATGGATGGCTCCCTTCTGGTGGGCATAGTCGAGCGCCTGTCCCACCGACTCCAGGATGCTCACAGCGTAGCCCAGACCGATGGCTCCATGCTCCTTGAGCACCGAATAGAGCGAGCGCCCTTCGATAAACTCCATGGCAATGTAGCGCAGCCCCTCCTGCTCTTCCACATCATAGACGGAGACGATCCCCGGGTGGTGGAGTTTGGCGGCAAGCCGGGCCTCCCGCACAAAACGCCGTAAGTATTCCGAATCGGCGTTCAGGTGGGGGGCCATCACCTTCAACGCCACCGGACGATGGAGGCGGGTATCCAGGGCGCGGTAGACCCGCGCCATCCCCCCTCTGCCAATCTCCTGCTGAATTGCATACCGACCGAGCCGCTTCCCAATAAGCTGATTCATCTGGTCCAATGATATCCCCTTCCCCTCCCAGAAGACGCACGACGACGACTATTGCTATCATCTTCACCTTGCCAGCGGGCTTCCTGAATTATACCATTGGTTCGTTCCCCACAGGGGGCATGACCCGCCCTGATGATGGTACAATACTCAAGAAAGACATGAGGTTTCTGAGAACGTATGGTCCGACTCTCATTTATACACCCGATGGCCCTGCTCCTGCTGCTGTTTCTCCCGCTCCTGTGGATGTTCACCCTGCTGACGCTGCGGGCAGGCAGAAGCAGGGCAGCGAAGGCAACAAAAGCAGCGAAAGCAGCAACCAGAGCCGACCGGGGAGCGCTGGTAGTCTCCTGGCGTCCGCTCTCCTCGCTGGTGGTCCGGACGGTCATCTTCGTGGCCTTTGTCCTGGCGCTGGCGGGAACGCAGGTGGTGCGCCCGGTGCGCGACCTGGCGGTGGTCTTCCTGGTGGATGGCAGCGATTCGGTCACGCCTGACCAGCGCGAATGGGCGATTGACTATATCAACCAGGCGCTCGCAGCCCGCCAACCCGCAGACCAGGCGGCTATTGTCGTCTTCGGACAAAACGCGCTGGTCGAACGGGTCCCCTCGCGGCTCGACACTATTGCGCGGCTAACCTCTACCCCCATCGGGAATCGCACCAGTATTGCCAGCGCCATTCAACTCGGGCTGGCGCTCCTCCCCACCGACACGCAAAAGCGGCTGGTGCTGCTCAGCGATGGCGAGGAGAACGCCGGCAGCGCCACCGAGACTGCCCGGCTAGCTGCGGTGCGTGATATCCCCGTTGACGTGGTGCCTCTCCCGTCCACGAGCGGGGCGGATGTGCTGGTCAGTGCGCTGGACGCTCCGGACACGGCCCGCGAGGGGCAGACGCTCACCCTCCAGGCAGCGCTTCGCAGCAGCATCGAGACCACCGGCAGGCTCCAGGTCTTCGCAGATGGCGAACTGGTGGGTACGCAGGAGGTGGCGATATCGCCCGGCACGACCACGGTGCCCCTCACCGTCCCGGGCGGGGAGCAGGGCTTTCACCGCTACGAGGTTCGCCTGGAAGCCCGCGACGATACCCGCGCCGTGAACAACCGCGCTGCTGCCTTCACGACCGTGCAGGGACCTCCGCGGGTGCTGCTCATTGCCAGCGACCCGGCCCGCGCCGGTCCCCTTCAGCGCGTGCTGGAAGCAAGCCGGGCGCGGGTTGAGCTGCTGGCTCCCGACCGGGTGCCCGCCGAACAAGCGCAGCTCAAACGCTACGCGGCTATTCTCCTGGTGGATGTGCTGGCGCACGATGTCCCCGACCCGCTGAAGGAAGCGCTGCCCATCTATGTGCGTGAGCAGGGGGGGAGCCTGGCCATGATAGGCGGACGCGAGTCCTTCGGAGCGGGGGGGTGGCGGCGCAGCCCGGTTGCCGAAGCGCTGCCGGTCATCCTGGAGCGCAAGGACACGCTCCGTCGTCCCGACCTGGGGTTGGTGCTGGTCATCGACCGCAGCGGCAGTATGAGCGAGGGAGGGTCCGGGGTGGCCAAACTGGACCTGGCAAAGGAGGCGGTCTATCAGGCAACGCTCGGGTTGGAGCAGACCGACCAGCTTGGCATCGTGGCCTTCGATACCTTCGCCGACTGGGTGCTCCCCGTCCAGCCGCTCCCCAACCTGCTCGACATTCAACGGGCGCTGCGTATGCTGATTGCCGATGGGGGGACCAACATTCGCAGCGGCATCGAGCCGGCGGCGCAGGCGCTCACGACCGTCGATGCCCGCGTGAAACACGTCATTCTCCTGACCGATGGGCAGGCAGAAAGCAACTACGCCGACCTGATTGACCAGATGCATGCTGATGGCATTACCATCTCGGTGGTTTCCATTGGCACCGACGCCAACCCCGCTCTTCAGCAAATCGCCGAACGAGGGGGAGGGCGCTACTACCGCGTCCACACCATCGCGGAAATCCCGCGTATCTTCCTGGCTGAAACGGTCAAGGTGGCCGGGCGCGACATTGTCGAGGAGACGTTCATTCCCGTGGTCGCCCTGCCTGCCCCCATCGTCCGCGGCCTGGAACGCATTCCCCCGCTCCATGGCTATAACGCCACTGAAGCGCGACCGTCGGCCCGCACCATCCTGGTCACGCCCGAGGGCCACCCGCTCCTGGCGCAGTGGCAGTATGGGTTGGGGCGCGGCGTGGCCTGGACGAGCGACCTGAAAGGGCAGTGGGCGCGGGATTGGATGACGTGGGAGCAGTTTTCGCGGTTTGGCAGCGACCTGCTCGATATGCTGCTGCCCCCGCAGCAGGCCGAGGGGCTGTCGCTGGAAGCCCGCACGGAGGGGCATCAGGCAGTATTCGACCTGACCATCCAGAACCCTGGCCTGCTCCAGCAAGCCCCTCACCTTGAAGGGCGTCTGCTCGACCCCGAAGACGAAAGCCACCCGCTCGACTTCGCGCAGGTGGGGGCCGGGCGCTACCGTGCAACGGTGCCGGTGGACCTACCCGGGTCCTATCTGGCGCAGGTTGCCGTGGTGGGAGCGGGGGAGGAACAGGGGGGAACGGTCAGCGGGGGGTTGGTGGTAGCCTACTCTCCTGAATATCGCCCCCAGTCCACCAACCAGAGCGTGCTTCAGGAGATTGCCCGCATCAGCGGAGGGCAGCCATCCCCCCCTGCTCCTGCTGTGTTCGAACCAACCAGCCAGACCGTCGGGTCGGTTCGGCAGGTGACGCACCCGCTGCTGTGGCTGGCGCTGCTGCTCTGGCCGCTCGATATCGCCTTGCGCCGCCTGGTGGTGCCGTGGGAGCAGGTGCGGGCGCTCCTGGAGCGCGGACGGGGGTGGTTCCGCGTTCGCGCTCGCCGCCGTCCGCCACCACCTGCCGAGGCCGACGTGACGATGATGCGCCTTCGCGCTGCCCGCGACCGCGCCCGCCGGAAGTCGGAGCACGACCGCGAGGGGAAGGGGTAATATCCATGCCCATGCCCCTGATACCTGATACCTGATAACCTGATACTTGATACCTGCGGAGGGGTGGGAAAGCCCGGAAGCTTCCCCGGCCCCTCTCCCCTACATCAATACGAAGACCCCCACAAAGGCTGCCACCACGAAGAGGGGCAGGGTAATGACCATGACCCGGGTGGTGTCCCACCTGAGCCACGGCTTGCCAGGGTCCGGGGGGACAAACCGGTCGCGCAGTTCTTCCGCCCGGGTCAGCCAGCACAGCGTCTCCTCATCATCAGGAAAATCTTTCAATGTCAGGCGCAAATAGTGAATGGCATGTTCATAATCAGAGGCTTTCAAACAGGCAATACCTCGTTCTCTGTTCTGAATGATGCGCCACGTCAGGTCAACCGGCGTGGTTGCTTTTTGCCCGAGATACTGGCACGCCTGGGTGTGCAAGCGCGTTATCTCAGCGACCAGTGCTTTGTTGGTTGGCCTGAGCGCCAGCGCCTTTTCAAAGGCCCTCACCGCGGCCTGGAAGTGGGCGCGGTTGGACAGGGATAGTTCTTCGCGGTCTTCGTCTTCGTCTCCGTCTTCCTCGCTGGTCGCCATTGCAGCCAACCCCTCGTCGAGCAGGCGGTAGGCCCGCTTCACCACGGCTTGCTGACGTTCCAGGGGCGTGAGGGGGGTGTCTATTTTGCCGAGCAAATGCTGTGCTTTCTTCCCCATCGCGCTCGTCGCATCAATCGCAAGAACTTGCTCCAGGCAGCGGCGGCGTTCGATGGGGTCGCTGGTCGCGGCGCTCAGCCACAGCCAGGCTGCCTGGTTGTCTGGCGCTTGACGGGTAGCATGCGCCAGCAGCGTATGCGCTCGCTCCTTCTGGCCCGCCTTGAGCATAGTGACGGCCTCTGGTATCAGATAGGTGGTGTTTGTGGTCATCGTGTTCATTGGTTGGACCTCCTGCTTCGGTTCCTTGCTGGTACCAGCAAGCTCGAGGCTGCGGTATCGTTCATCGTCGAGGACGACACCTGTGTGAACTGGCATCGCCCGATGCATCATTTCTCTACCCTATCTAACCATGATCTGGGGGTTCTTTCTGGGGAAAAAGATTACAGCACGCTGTCAACCGCGGCTCAAGGCTGCTTGCCGCGCTCCACCTTCAGTCCACCGCCAGTCCACCTTCAGTCCACCGCTAGTCCACCGCCAGTCCACCGCTAGTCCATGATGGCGCTGCCGACCAGCACAAACCCCACCCCGGCCATCACGAGAAAGGCGTCCACCAGGATGAGGAGCCACTCGCGGAGGTAGGTTTTGTCGGCAACCTGAATCAGTTCGTACCGAATCAGCTTGTCCGAAGCCCAGATGAGCAGCAGCCCGATGAGGAGGTATTTCATGGCTCCCATTATACCACCAGACCCGCTGCACCGGCCTGCTGCGCATGGGTGTATCATGTATCATGGAGCGTGGTTGGGAAGATGGGAGGTATGTATTCAGGAGGTGTTTTCGTATGTCCATTCTCGGTATCATCCTTATGATTGTGATTGCCGCTATCAGCGGTGCATTGGGTCAGGCCATTGTCAAGTATTCGCTTGGGGGATGGCTGGTCACGACGGGGGTGGGGTTTGTCGGGGCGTTGATAGGCTACTGGCTGGCAGGAGCGTTGGGGTTGCCCTTCTTGCTGCCCCTCAACATTGAAGGGCAGACCTTCCCACTCATCTGGGCTATCATCGGGTCGGCGCTCTTCACGCTGGTCGTGAGCCTGGTGCATCGCTATCGCGGGCAGATTTTCCAAGCGGTAGAGGAGGGCAAAGGAGGGCAAAGGAGGGCAAAGGAGGGCAGAGGACGGGAGAGGACAGACAAGGCCGGTGGGGTGGTTGGCGTGGCCCGCCGTCACCCCTCACCCATCCTCCCCATTACACCCCACCCTTGCGCAAAAACTGCCGCACCAGGCGCAGCGACTCGCGCAGGTTGCCCTGCTCGGCGTAGCTCACGGCTCCGTCGGGCAACCGAATCGCCCACCGGTTCGTGTCCCACCAGAAGCGGCAAATCCCCCCCGTCGAGTCGAAGCGCACTTCGGGCCGCTGCGCTTCGTGGTCGTAGACAGGGCGGGACCAGCCTAGCACGGCCTCCAGGTCGCCATATTCGTCGCGCAGACGGAGTGCCTGCTGCTGCATATCTTGCGATATCTTGCGTTCGTGCAGGTCTTGCCGCACCTCCTGGAGTGTGGAGCGCAGCTTGCCGCGGAAGGCGTGGACCTCGGTCTCATCGGGTAGGCCATCGGGCAGGCGGATGGTCCACTGGTTGTTGCCCCACCAGAACCGCCCGGCCCCGAGAGAACTTTCGAACTGGATTTCGGCCCGCCCCATAGCCTGGTTGTAGGACGGGCTGACCCAGGAGCGTATCTCTTCCAGGTTTTCAAATTCCTCGCGCAGGCGAAGCGCCTGCTGCTGCATGGCCGCTTTGATTGCATCATTTTCACTCATCGTAGACCCCGCTGCATATCGTTACGTTACCCACAGGAGCGTTACCGGTCATGATACCATCATCCCGCGGCTTTGGCGAACGGACTGGCTCCGGAGAAAGATATGCCTTGCCAGCGTGCGAAAAAACCCGTATAATAGAACGTATATTTTGTTGTATCTGGCGATAATCACCGACACCAACCAACAGACAAGGAGAACCCGAGCCGCATGGCGTCACGCTACCCGGACCTGACCCGAGAGCCACCACCGCCCGGTCTTATCCCTCGCCCGAGCGCCTCGACACTCCTGCTCATCATCTCCATCGTTGGGATGGCGTCGGCAGGGGTGTACTGGGGGGTCGTGCAGTATTCCCTGACGGGCAACTGGCCCATTGCTATCACCACGGCCATCGTGCTGGTCGTTTCGCCGCCAGCGCTGCTCTCGTTCCTGCTCCCTCGCTCAGCGGGCAGTCTCTTGCTCGAACGTGCCCATATTCAGGGGTGGGGGTGCGGGGTGGCGCTGCTCTGCGGAGCCTTCTTCCTGTGGTACGTGGTGGATGTGCAGTATCGCTGGTGGTCCCGGCAGCCTGCCGCCGCCGATGCCGGGGTCATGCTGCACCAGGTGGGCATCTGGCTTATCGGTGGGGTTATCATCCCCGGGGTTGTGCTGGCGCAGACCACCCGCGAAGAACTGCTGGAAGAAGCCCACCAGGAGCAGGTAGTACAGCACTACCGCCTCCAGGCACAGGCCGATATTGCCTACCTGCGGGCGCAACTGCTGCGGGCCCGCCAGCTCACCTTGAAGGGCTTCGCCAACCTGGTTGCCGAGGAGCGGGAGGAACTGGCTTCGGCGCTGGTCGAACTGGTGCGCGGCATTGATGGCACCCTCGATGAGTACAGCCAGTCTCTCCGGGCCGTCAGCGAAACGATGCTGCCCTTTGAGGGTCTGGCCGATAACCCGGCCCTGCAAGAGTACCTGGACTACCTGGCCGAAAGCATTGCCAACGCCAACCGCCCCGTGCGGAAACGGAAGCAGCGGCAGCCTGTCGAACGAGGACGGTGAACCAGCGAAAACTATTTCTTGACGTTCCCCGCGACAAGATGAAGGGGTCACTCACCGCGAGGGGTGTCCCCGGGGCACCACTCCCACTGCCCGGGGATGTACAGCAGCCCATACCGCTCGCGCACCGTGGCGACCTGCACGCGAAAGGGGTATTTGCGTTCGTGGTGGTCGTAGGGGTGGCTCATGGTGTAGTCGTAGACCGCAGCGGTGAGAAGGTATTCCCCCTCCAGCAGCGGCAAATGCTCAATCGTATAATCCACGGTCCCCTCCCCTTCCACTCCGTCAATCGGGTAGTTGGCAAAACGGGTGTTGGGGCCGTTGATGTGGATGCCGCTGCGGTGGTGGATAGCCAGACCGAACACCGGGTAGTCCACGCTCTCGTGCGCCCGGTAGTGCAACCGCACCATGAGCATCTCCCCCGTATCAAAGATTTCGCGCTCTTTCCCCTCGTGGTCGAGCAGTTCCACCCGCACAATCTCTACCTCGCGGGACCCCCACCGGTTGGGGTCGGTCGGCTCCGGGTCCCGGGACGCCCCTGTACCTTCTGCGCCCGACGATCCCGCTCCCTCCTGCGCGGCTCGGGCCGCCTGCTCTTCCAATTCGCGCCGCCGCTCCTCCTCAATGCGCTTGCGGTCGCGCTCATTGATATCGCGCAGGTAGGCATCAATGGACTGCACCGTGTCGCCATCGCACCGCAGCACGCCGTGGTCAAACCAGAGGGCGCGGTCGCACAGGTTTTGCACCAGGCTGAGCGCGTGGGAAACGAAGAGAATCGTTCTCCCCTGCCGCTTGAAGCGGTAAATCTGGTCAATGCACTTGCGCTGGAAGGCATCGTCGCCCACCGCCAGAATCTCGTCCGTAATGAGGATATCCGGGTCTACGCTGATGGCGATGGCAAAGGCCAGGCGCATGTACATCCCGGAGGAATAGTGCTTGACCGGCGTGTCGATGAAGTCTCCAAGCTCGGAGAAGTCGATAATGCCGTCCATCTTGCGCCGCATATCGGCGTGGGACTGCCCGAGCAGCGAGCCGTTCAGGTAGATATTCTCACGCCCGGTCAGGTCGGGGTGAAACCCGGAGCCGAGTTCGAGCAGGGCCGAAACCCGGCCATTGACCGCGATGCACCCGGAGGTCGGTTCGAGAATGCGCGTGATGAGCTTGAGCGTGGTGCTCTTGCCCGAGCCGTTGTGTCCAATCAGGCCGATGGTTTCGCCACGGTGCATAGTGAAGCTCACCTCGCGCAGCGCCCAGAACGAGCCGCTGTCGAGATGCTGGCGGCCCCGCAGCAGGTTGGCAATGCGCTTGTGGATGGCAACCTGCCCGTCGTGCTGAAGCGCAAACTGCTTGCTCACCCGGTCGAACTCGATGACTGGCTTTGACGATGCTGGTATTATCGGAGGCATAGGCATAACTCTCGATGATAGGTCAACCCGAGCGTGTCTCATCCTGCTACTTTCTCCGTGTTCAAATGTACTCGAACGTACGCTTTGTCCATTTCCGAAATTCCTGCTTCACCCTGCACCGCCTTCTCAAGCGAAGGGCTTACACGCAGTCCACAGGCGCGTTTTACGTCCCGACGTAGCCACTGCCGGGGACGGTCAGTTTTTAGGCACTGATGAGCCTCAATCCTTCATCTCGAATATTTCGTGCTGCGTTTACATCACGATCCA
>DAOTUF010000542.1:0-20161 GCA_034437495.1 Chloroflexaceae bacterium
GCAAGGGCAGCCGATAGGGAGGTCACGAGACCCTGGGGTGCGTTGCCAGCTCCCGGCCCGCTCGCTGGTCGTTAAACAGGCAGACGGTCTCTGCTCGTGCGGCCAGCACGACAAGCCGCCCTATCTGAACGAGGCACACCTGACCGCCGCAAGGCGAGTGGGTTTGCTGGTTTTCCCGCCGTAAGGCGAAAAACCAGCCCAGGACGACGTTGTGGAATGGTTGGAGCAAAAGAAAGGATAGCGGCGGCGCTTCCTCCACCAGCACGAAGCAGGTGGTTTCCTGCGCCGCCATTTCTATGGCCCGGTGCGGCTGTGGGGGGTGCGGTGAGGAAAGAGCACCCCCACTCCCGTCAATCCGTGCTTCAGTTCAGGTGTGGTGCCTCCCCTACGCCGACGGGTTCAGCACCCGCCCGACAAACAGCACCGTACCGGTTTCTGTATCGCGGATGAGAAAGAGAAACGGGCGATCTATCTTCACCCGAACCACCTCCGGGTCAGGCATGATCCCCGTCTGTGCCATGACCGGAGCGGTGGCAGCGGCAGCTTCGGTGCCCTCCTCATCCACCGCCACAAACGCCTGATGAAACACCTCACTGATCATCAGGTTCCGGCTGCCGTCCATCCCCGAAAAATCAGCATCCGGGGTAAAGGCATTCGGCATCCCCAGTTCCGACAGCGGCGGTTTCAGCTTGCTGCTAAACTCAAACCGGAACTTCGGCATGGTCAGGTCTACCTGCCGGGGGGCCAGGTCTTCGAGCGCCTGCTGCACCAACGACCGGTCAAACCGCGTTTCAATCTCCCCAAACCGCCCCGGCTCGGGCACGAACGCCACCAGTTCCGCATCACCAGCGTAGGGCAGCCCGACGACCTGGTAGCCCTCGCCTGCTGCATACCGTAGCTCCTCCTGCTGAGACATCATATCCACCATCACCGTCTCCTCATTGAGCAGGAAGAACGTGTCTTCGCGGGTCTCCTCCGGGTCAAAGGGATGGGACCAGTCGGCCTTGAAATAGATGGCATTTGCCAGCACCAGGCGGGTCATAGGGTCGATGGCTCCCTGGGGAATGAGCTGCTCAATCTTTTCGCGGGTCTGTTCGCTCACCCACTCGTTGATGGCAAGACGCGCCGCTTCCGGCTCGTGCTGGAAATCGACCAGCCGCAGCCCGGCCCCGTAGTGCTGAGCCAGGAGGTCGAGAAAGGCGGGTAGGAAGGGATGGTCGTGCTGCCCCCAGAGCGAATTGGCGATATGCAACTGAAACTCCGCTGCATCTGGTTCCCCTGCTTCCCCTGGTTCCCCTGCTTCCCCTGTTGGCCGCTCTGCCGTCCGGGTGGTCGGCGGCTCCTGCTTGCTCCCACCCTCCTCCGGCCCATCGCTGGTGAGCGAGAGGTCAAGGGCATTGAACGCCGCATGCACCTGCTCCGGGGGCAGCGTCAGGTGGAGTGCTGTTTCCATCTGCTCTGCGGTCTCTCCCCGCGCCCCGGCATAGGTCATCGCCAGCGCCGCCGAAATGCTGTACGGCGAATAGAAGAGATTACCATCCTGCTCGCGCAATATCTGGTAGAGATCGAAGGCAAACGCCGTATTGTCCGCCACCAGCGTGTCCAGTGTGGCCGGCGCAACCTCCGGCGCGGTCTGGCGCGGCTGCTCTGACGAGGCCACCCGCACGACGGGTTCGGCTGCCGAGATTGAAGTTTCGCGGCTCATTGGCGTTCCCTGGGGGGACGGTGAAGAGGGTGGTGACGGTTCCTGCGGCCCCGCCTGCCCCTGCGAAGGAGACCCGCCACACCCCGCGACGATGACCATACTGACGACCAGTACGGTCAGGGCCAATCCTATCACGGTCCTTCTCTGCCTCTGCCTGAATCCTCCCATACCATCATTCCTTTCTGAGCTACTCGCACGCTTGCTCCGGACCCTTTGCAGTCCCAAGGGCCATTTGCATCAAAGACGAGGACGGGAGGAAAATCGTTCCCCCCGTCCTGTTGTCCTGTTATCCTGTTACCCGTCTATCCGTCTATCCGTCTATCCGTCTAACTGGGAGCAGGGTGGTTTTTTTCTCTCCAGGATGCGATAGGGGATGCTACGGAGATGCCCCGCTCTCTCGCCCTTACCTGGCTCCGGCGGGGACGGGGGTGGTCGCAAAGCGGTCAAACTCCTTCACCATCTCACCAGGGAGGCGTCCGCGAATGTACGTCCCCTCTGCCTCAAACTCCTGGCTTTCCAGCACCCCGTGCTCGCGCCACAGCGAGACCAGGTCGGTGCGGTGGTAGGGGATAAGCGCATCCAGTTCAATCATCCCCATTGAAAGCGTCTGCTCGATGCGCGACAGGAGCGTTTCAAGCCCCCACCGGCGATGGGCGGAGACCGCTGCATACGTCCAGGGCAGCCCCCGCTCCCCGACGAGGTGTTCAATCGTCTGCGCATTCTGCCCCTCCAGGCGGTCCGCCTTGTTGAGCACAATGAGCGTCGGCTTGTCGGCCACCCCCAACCCTTCCAGTGTTTCGTCCACCGTGCGCTCCTGCTGGCGACTATTCGGGTGGGTCATGTCAATGACGTGGAGCAGCACATCCGCCTCGCTAATCTCCTCCAGCGTGGCGTGAAAGGCAGCAACAAGCTGCGTCGGAAGCTTCTGGATGAACCCGACCGTGTCCGTGACCAGGATTTCGCGCCCCCCGGGGAGGGCAACCTTGCGCGTGGTCGGGTCAAGCGTCGCAAACAACTGGTCCTCCACATGCACCCCCGCATCCGTCAGCGCATTGATCAGGGTTGACTTGCCCGCATTGGTATAGCCAACCAGCGCTGCCACGGGTATCCCACTCCGTCGGCGGCGCTTCCGGTAGAGTTCGCGGTGACGGTGAACATCAGCAAGCTGCTGTTTCAGCCAGTTCATGCGGCGGCTGATCACCCGTCGGTCAACCTCAAGCTGCGTTTCACCAGGCCCGCGCAACCCCACCACGCCGCCTGCCGAGGTTCCCCCCTGGCCGGTCTGTCGTTCCAGGTGGGTCCACTGGCGGCGCAGGCGGGGCAGCAGATACTCATACTGCGCCAGTTCGACCTGAAGCCGCCCCTCGTGGGTGCGGGCGTGCTGCGCAAAAATGTCCAGAATCAGGGTGGTGCGGTCGAGCACCCCGATACCCAGTTCTTTTTCCAGGTTCCATGTCTGAGAGGCGGTCAATTCATCATCGAACACCACCACATCAAAGGCGAGTTCCTGGTGCATCTCGGCCACCTGCCGAACCTTGCCCGGGCCGATGAAGAACTTGGGAAGGGGGTGAGAAAGCGTCTGGTGGACCTGCCCCACCACCTCCAACCCCGCGGTGTCCGCCAGCAGCGCTAACTCCTGGAGCGAATCCTCCACCTTCCACGGGCTTCGTTTTGCGGTTATCTCGGCTCCCACCAGGAAGGCCCGCAGCCGCGGGGCTTCCGTTGGATGCAAATGTTTGCCTGCACGGTTCATATCGTCTTCGATAGTTGATCCTCCTTCGTGCTTCGTGGATGATTTCGTGGGCAATCCCTGCCTACCTCTATTGTAGCACAAACATTGTAGCACAAAGGGACCCCTTGTACTGGCCCGAGCAGGTTCCCATACGCTCAGGCTCACGGCCAGGACATCATCTCCGTTCCCCGCACCCGCACCCGCACCCGACCCGCGCAAGGTAACGGTTCAGCCTTGCCGCCAGCGATTGCACGTGCGGTGGAAAGCTCATGCTCTCGTGGCCGCCCGGAACTTCGTGGATGCTCACTCCCTCGGGGGCCAGCGGTATCCAACTCTTCTCCGGGTGGGGTGGGTTGAGCGCGTCCCGTTCTGCCGCCCGGAAGTACACCATCTCCCCGGCGAAGACCCGCGGACGGTAGTTCCGAAGCGCCTGAAAGTGACCATCCATCAGGTGGACCAGTTGGTGCAGGTCCGCCAGTTCAAAATGGTCGGGGAAGGTCTTTGCCCTGCGCCCCTGTTCCAGGGCGTAGCGGAGACGGGATTCGGCATCGAGAGAGCGCAGGGTGTCCATCAGGGCGGGGATGGGCATATCTACCCCCTCCCTGAGCATCCCCGTCAGGATAACCACCTCGTCAACCACCTCCCGCGCCAGCGCTTCCAGGTCGGGCGAATCGAAGAGCGCGAGCAGGGCCGTCTGCTGTCCCTGGTCGTGGAGTTGCTGCGCCATCTCGAAGCTGACCACCCCCCCGAAGGACGAACCAGCGAGCAGGTAGGGACCCTCCCCCGCCCCCTGCACCCCGCGCACCAGTTCGAGGTAGTGGCGGGCCAGGTCCTCGATACGGTTCATTGGCTCGCTCTTCCCGTCGAAGCCCGGTGCCTGTATCCCATACACGGGCCGGTCCCGCTCCAGGTGTTGCACCAGGTGGCGATAGGTATAGACCCCGCCCCCGATGGGGTGGATCAGGAAGAGGGGTTTTTTGCTTCCCCCTCGGCGGAGTTCCACCAGGAGGGACGAGGCTGGTGGTTCGGCAGGCTGCCCCCCCTGCGCCTGTCCCGCCATTCCAGGGGTTTCGCCCGCCATACGCTCGGCCAGGGCCGCCACGGTCGGGGCCCGCAGGATGCTGTCCGGGGGCAGCCGCACCTGCGTGGCTGCGTGGATGCGCGAAATGAGCAGCAGCGCCAGCATCGAGTCGCCCCCCAGGTCAAAGAAGTCGTCGTGTATGCCAATAGCCTCGATTCCCAGGGTTTGCTGCCACACCGCCGCAAGGGTCCGCTCCAGGTCGCTGCGGGGGCCGTCCCTGGGGGGCAGTGGCTCGGACTGCGAACCAGACACCCCCTCTTCGGTTGCAGGGTCAGGCGGCACGGTCAGGCCAGCCGGGGTGGGAGCCGCCCCGCCGGTGGGGGAAGGGCGAAACTGTGGCACAATCCAGTAGCGCTTGCGCTCAAAGGGGTAGGTGGGGAGCGGGACGCGCTGCCGCGCTTCGTGGCGGTGCAGGGCCGGCCAGTCTATGGCCACCCCCGCCACCCAGAGCTTCCCTACCGTCTCCTGAAGATACGCTTCGTCGGACCGCTGCTCGGTGGGATGGCGCAGCGAGGTAGCCACCACCTGGTCGCTCGTTCGCTGCGGATGCCGCCTGACGTACGAACTCAGGGTTCGGCCCGGCCCCACCTCAAGGAAGACCCGCCCCGGCTCTTGCAGCAGCACTTCGACGCCCGCGTTAAACTGCACCGGCTGGCGCAGGTGCCGAACCCAGTACCAGGGGTCGGTTGCTTCGGCGCTCGTAATCCACGTCCCCGTCACGCTCGACAGGTAGTCCATGCGAGGGGGGTGGAACGCGACCCGCTGCGCGTAGGCAGCAAATGGCTCCAACATCGGCTCCATCATCTGCGAGTGGAAGGCGTGGGAGGTGTGCAGGCGGCGATATTCGACCCCGAGAGTCGTCAAGACCTGCTCCAGCCGGTCTACCGCGGCTCGCGGCCCCCCCACCACGCTCTGAGCCGGGGCATTGACCGCCGCCAGCGAGAGGTCTGCTCCCAGAAGCTCCCGCACATCCTCCGGGGGCAGGGCCACCGAGAGCATCGTCCCGGGGGGCATGCGCTGCATCAGCTTGCCCCGCATCGCCACGAGCATCAGGGCATCTTCCAGCGACATCACCCCTGCCAGACACGCCGCCACAAACTCGCCAATGCTGTGCCCGATCATCGTCTGCGGACGAACGCCCCACTCCATCCACAGCTTGGCAAGCGCATATTCAATCACAAAGATGGCTGGCTGTGTGATCTCGGTCTGGTTGATGCGCCGGGTCGCCTCTTCCTCGTCGCCACTCCCATCCCCCACCCCCTCCGGGTAGAGCAGCGTGCGCAAATCCAGCCCCAGGTGCGGCAGCAGAAGGGTGGCACAGGTGTCAACGTGCTGGCGAAAGTGCGGCTCTGTCTGGTAGAGGTCAAACCCCATCCGAACATACTGCGCCCCCTGCCCGGGGAAGAGAAAGACCAGCGACCGCTCCCCCTGACCCGACGACCAGCGACCGCTCAATACGCGCTGGTTCCCGCCAGACCGCAGCGCTTCCACAGCATCGTCCGGGTTGCAGCACACCACCGCCCGGCGGTGCTCAAACGCCCGACGCCCTATCTGGAGCGTGTAGGCAACATCGGCCAGGTTCAGGCCGGGGTGGTGCTGAAGGTGCTCAGCCAGGTTTGCTGTGGCGGTGTCCAGGGCGGTGCTGCTTCTGGCTGAGAGCGGGAGCAGGTGCCAGGAGCGCGACGGCTCGGACGGCTCGGATGGCTCGGATGGCTCGGATGGCTCGGACGGCTCGGACGGTGCAGCCGCCGGGGACTCTTCCAGCACCACATGCACATTCGTCCCCCCGAAGCCAAACGCACTGACCCCCGCCCGGAGGGGGGAGCCGCCGGCCTCCCAGGGGGTCAGCGCGGTGTTGACGTAAAAGGGACTCTGCGCAAAATCAATGCGGGGGTTGGGGGTTTCGAAGTTGAGCGAGGGGGGGAGCAGGCGGTGCTTCAGCGCCAGCGCGGTCTTGATGAGCGAGGCCACCCCCGCCGCGGTGTCCAGGTGCCCGATATTCGACTTCAGCGACCCCAGGCCACAGAACTGCGTGCGCTGCGTGTCGCTCCGAAAGGCCTGCGTGAGCGCCGCCACCTCGATGGGGTCTCCAAGCACCGTGCCCGTTCCGTGTGCTTCCACGTAGCTGATGGAGTCGGGGGAGACTTCGGCCATGCGGTGCGCCGCCTGAATCACGCGGATCTGTCCTTCAATGCCCGGAGCGGTGTAGCCGGCCTTGGCATCCCCATCGTTGTTGACCGCCGAGCCTTTGATGACGGCATATATCGGGTCGTGGTCGGCAAGCGCGTCCTCCAGGCGCTTCAGGAGCACGACCCCCACCCCGCTGCCGACCACCGTTCCTCGCGCTCTGGCATCGAAGGGATAGCAGCGCCCTTCCGGGGAGATGACGCTGCCCTCCTCGCAGACGTAGCCGGTCTGGGGAACCCGGATGGCAACCCCGCCGGCCAACGCCATATCACTCTCGCCGCTCAACAAGCTCTGGCAGGCCACATGGACCGCGACCAGCGAGGTGGAGCAGGCGGTGAGAATCGTCATCGCCGGTCCCCGCAACCCGAGCTTGTAGGCCACGCGGGTGGCCAGAAAATCCTTCCCGTGGTTCAGGAAAATCTGATAATCTTCGGTCGAGGTGTTGAACAGGCGGTTGGTATCGAAATAGTTAAAGAGGTAGCTTTCGAACCCGACCCCGCCGAACACCCCGATGTTCCCTTCGTACCTCCGCGCGTCGTGACCTGCGTCTTCGAGCGCCTCCCAACAGCATTCCAGGAAAAAGCGGTGCTGCGGGTCCATCAATCTGGCTTCGTGCGGTGAGATGCCAAAGAACGCGGCGTCGAAGAGATCGACGTTCTCCAGCATCCCGCAGGCTTTCACATAGGTGGGAGCATCGAACAGGGCAGGGTCTACCCCGGCGCGTTCAAGCTCCTCGTTCGTGAAAAACGTGATGGATTCCCGCCCCTCCTGCACGTTTTGCCAGAACTGCGCGATGGTTGATGCGCCGGGAAAGCGCCCCGACATGCCGATAATGGCGATTTCCAGACCGGTCGTCGGTGTTGGCGTTGAAGTTGAAGTTGAAGGTTCCATATTCGTAAACCTCTTCTCTCTCTGATCCCGTGTGGTCGGGTACGATAGCAATAACGATGATGGCAATGATGACAATGCCACTGATGTCAGCAGGCAAAGAAGGGACAAAAAGGGCAGAAGGGCAAATGCCCCTCTGCCCTCTGTGGCGTGCTCCTAGTGCTGATGCTGCTTCAACCGCTTTCGGAGCCGCTCCTTTCCGTTCAATCCGTTCGAGCCATTCGAGCCATTCGACCCGTTCGTCTTGCTGGTTCCGTTCGAGCCATTCGAGCCGTTCGTCTTGCTGGTTCCGTTCGAGCCATTCGACCCGTTCGTCCTCTGCTCTCCTGTCACCTGCACGGCGGGTTGCTCCTGCATCGGGGCCTTGTTCCCGTTGTCCTCGCTCAGGAAACGGGACAGGGACGCAATCGTCGGGTAGCGAAAGAGATCCACCATGGTGATGGTCTTCCCGGTCATCGCCTGCACCTCGCTGTAGACCTGACCGAGGTGCAGCGAATGGCCACCCAGGTCAAAGAAGTTATCGTGAAGGTTGACCTGCTCAAGGCGGAGCACCCGCTGCCAGACGGCAGCAATGGTCTGTTGCAGCGTGGTCTGAGGGGTTCCGCTGGTTCCGCTGGTTCCGTTGGTTCCGTTGGTCCCGTTCCGTCCCGCCCGTCGCGGTGGCGGGGCCGGGAGCGCCCGGCGGTCCACCTTGCCGTTTGAGGTGAGCGGGAGCCGTTCTATCTCGACAAAGACCGTCGGTATCATCGGAGAGGGGAGCCTGCATTGGAGAAACTCCCGCAGTTCGCTCGGGTCCGTCGCGGAGTGGTGGGGGACGAGGTAGGCGACCAGCGATGTTTGTTCGGGTGCCTGCTCCCCGTCCAGCGCACGGGCAACGACCACCGTGTCCCGGACCGACGGATGCTCGCGCAACACCTGTTCAATTTCCCCGGGTTCAATCCGAACGCCGTGGACCTTGACCTGCTCGTCCCGCCGCCCGACAAACTCCAGTTGTCCATCAGGTCGGAAGCGCACCAGGTCGCCCGTTCGGTAGAGCCGTGCTCCCGGTTCCGAACGGAAGGGGTGCGCGACAAACCGTTCTCGGGTGAGCGCTGGCTGTCCCAGGTAGCCGCGGGCCACCCCAACCCCTCCCAGGTACAGCTCACCCACCACCCCGACCGGCACCGGCTGCCCCTGTGCATCCAGCACATATGCCTCGGTGTTGGCGATGGGCGCACCGATGGGGGGCCGCTGCCCGTCATTCGCACAGGCGGCAATGGTCGCGCAGATGGTGCATTCGGTCGGGCCGTAGACGTTGAAGAGACGCCGACCCGGTGCCCACTGCCCAACCAGGTCCGCCGGGCACGCCTCGCCCCCGAGTATCAGCGTGTGCAGGGTGGGGAGCGGCGCGTCTGGCAGGCAGGCAAGCACCGAGGGCGGGAAGGAGGCGATGGTGATGCCCCGGTCTTGCAGGGTTTGGAGCAAGGGCGGGCCGGGCATGATTTCTTCCCGCGGCACCAGGCACAGGGTTGCCCCGCTGAACAGGGCCAGGCTCATGTCCCACAACGAGGCGTCGAAGGTGGGGGACGAAAACTGCAACACCCGGTCGCCAACCCCGGCCCCAAAGGTCTGGCAAAGCACCTGAGCCAGGTTGGTCAGCCCGCGATGGGGCACCAGCACCCCTTTCGGGCGACCGGTCGAGCCGGAGGTGTAGATGATGTAGGCCAGGTGGTCGGGCGTCACCGCGCTGTCGGGCGGCGTGGTGGGCATCTCAGCCAGAGTCCCGCCCACTTCCGGGGTATCCAGGCAGCAGAACGGAATACCATCGGCAGCCGCAGTGAGCATCCCGCTCAGGTGCGTGTGGGTTAGCAGCAGCACCGGGCGAGCCTCTTCCAGGATAGCCGCGAGACGCGCCACCGGTGCCGCGGGGTCGAGCGGCAGGTAGGCCCCGCCCGCCTTCAGGATAGCCAGCAGCGCCACGGGCAGGTCCGGGCAGCGGTCGAGGCAGACGGCGACCGGTCGGTCGGGCGATACGCCATACTGCTGGAGCAGGTGCGCCAGGCAGTTTGCACGGTCGGCCACCTCCAGGTAGGAAAGGTGCTCGTCTCGGAAGCTCACCGCGGGTGCGTGGGCAGCACGGGCAACCTGGGCATCAAAGAGTTGGTGGACGCACTGGTCGGGGGAGGAGTTGCGGGGGTCGCTGGTGGTCTTCAGGAGCGTTTGCCGCTCCTCCTCCGTGAGCAGGGGGAGGGAGCCAATCGTCCGCTGCGGTTCCCGGGCCATCTCCGCTAGCACCACCTGTACGTGCCCGCTGACCCGGCGGATGGTGTCCGCGTCGAAGGCGTGCGTATCGTAAATCAAGCGCAGTTCCAGCGTGTCCCCCTCCCGAACCGACAGGTTGAGCGGGTAGTTCGTCCGCTCAACGGCATGGCTTGACGTAAGGTACAGGTTCTCCATCCCGGTCTCGAAGGAGCGGGCCCCGCCGGGGTAGTTCTCGATATTCAGCAGGCTACGGAACAGGGGAACCCCCGGTTCCAGGTCGCTCCACTGCTGGATACGCACCAGCGGCGTTTGTTCGTACTGGCGAGCCTCGACCTGCTGGTTTTGCAGGTCTTTCAGCCAGGGCAGGAGCGGAGCATCCGGCGGCACCGGCACCCGCACCGGCAGCGTGTTGATGAAGACCCCGACCATCTCCTCGACCCCGGTGAGTCCCGCAGCCATGGCTACGGTCCGCCCGGAGACGGTTTCGCCAAAGACGACGTCGGGTTCGCCGCTGTAGCGGCTCAGCAGCAGCGCCCACATCCCCTCAAACAGGGTGCTCAGGGTGAGTTGGTGGGTGCGGGCAACGTTGCGCAGCGCACGGGCAAGCTCGGCGGGCAGGGGGAAGTGCTGCTCTTCATACCGTGCCGTCCCGCTGCCCGGCTCGTCGGGGGTAGCGTGGATGAGCGGTGTGGGAGCACCAAAGCCACGGAGCCGCTCCTGCCAGAACGCCCGCGCCTGGTTCAGATCTTGCTGCTGAAGCCAGGAGATGTAGTCCCGGTAGGGTCGGGAGGGCGGCAGGTGCAGCGCCCGGTTCTGGCTGAATGCCTGGTAGGTGGTAAACACCTCGCGCAGGAGCACCCCTAGCGACCACCCGTCCAGGATACTGTGGTGGAAGCTCCAGACCAGCGAATGGGCATCATCGGCCACCCGGAAGAGGTTCAGGCGCATCAGCGGCGGGTGGTTTGGGCGGAAGCCCCGCACCTGGTCTTCGTGGAGGAAGCGGTCCATCCGCTCCTGCTGCTCGTCCGGGCCAAACCCGCGCCAGTCCTCATCATTACAGGGCAGCGTGAGGTGCGGGTGGACCACCTGTCGCGGCTCATCAACCCCTTCCCAGATGAAGCCGCTCCGCAGGACGGAATGGCGATCCAGGACGTGTTGCCAGGCCCGCCGAAAGGCTGTCTGGTCGAGGTCGCCGTGGAGCGTGGCGACCCACTGTACCACGTACATTGCGGATTTCTGCTCCTGGAGGGAGTGGTAGAGCATCCCGTGCTGCAAGGGCGAGAGCGGGTAGCTCTCCTCGGCTCCGTCCCTCGTTCCTGACCTTTCCCTCGTCCCATTCCCATTTTTCACTCCGTTCCCGTTCCCGTTCCCGTTCCCGTTCCCGTTCCCGTTCCCGTTCCTCGCCCCGTTGCTCGCCCCATTCTGGTGCTCGTCCTGGGTCCCCGGCGGAACCGTATTCGGGGATGCGGTGCTGGCAGCAGGGGACCCTTTGGTCAGTTCTGCCAGTTCTGCAATGGTCGGGTGCTGAAACAGGTGCATTATGGAAAGGCGCAGACCTTCACAGTTGGCCGCGGCAACTATCTGGATGCCCAGAATAGAATCGCCGCCCAGTTCGAAGAAGTGGTCGTAGATGCCTACCGGTTCGAGGCGCAGCACCTTCGCCCAGATATCGGCAAGGGTACGCTCCGTCGGGGTGCGCGGAGCGGCAAAGGCCGTATCCAGGTCCGGGCGTTTCCCTTCTGGCACGGGCAGGGCCTTGCGGTCCACCTTGCCGTTGGGCGTGAGCGGCAACGCCTCCAGCATCACCAGCGAGGAGGGGATCATGTAGTCGGGCAAGCGCTGCTGGAGATAGTCACGGAGTTCCCGCACCGAGACGGAGACGGATGGTGTTTCCGGCGGCTCCGCCGGGTCAGTATGCCTCCGGGGAACGACATAGGCCAGCAGGCGGTATTTCCCCGATGATTCCTTGTGCGCAATGACCACACTCTCCTGCACCGCGGGGTGCTGTTTCAGGACTGCGTCAATCTCGCCCGGCTCGATGCGGAAACCCCGTATCTTGACCTGGTGGTCTACCCGGCCCAGGAAGACGACGTTCCCATCGGGGAGCAGGCGCACCAGGTCGCCCGTCTTGTAGAGCTGCCCCTCCCCAAACGGGTTCGGGATGAAGCGCTCGGTTGTTAGTTCGGGACGATTGAGGTAGCCGCGAGACAACCCCGCCCCACCGACGTAGAGTTCCCCCGGTACTCCGACGGGAACGGGTTGCAAGTGCGCATCCAGCACGTACAGGCAGTCATTCGAGAGCGGACGACCAATCGGCACCGTCAGCGCGTCAGGCGCAACCTCCTTCACCTCATACCAGGTCGAGAAGGTCGTATTTTCGGTGGGACCGTAGACGTGGAGGAGCCGCTCCGGGGGGTGGGTCGCCAGCAGGGTGGCCACCGCCGTGGGGTCTACGGCTTCGCCCCCGAACAGGACCGTTTTCAGGTTGGCCCAGGCTTCGGGGGCCTCGCGGACCACCTGGTTGAAGAGCGCCGTGGTGATGAACGCCACGGTCACGGCGTGCTGACGAAGCTGCCGCGCCAGTTCGCGGATGGTGACGACCTGGTGGTAGGGGATGATGACCAGCCGGGCCCCGTGGCACAGCGCACCCCAGACCTCGAAGGTCAGCGCGTCGAATGAGGCATTCGACATCTGGGCGACCACGTCATCGGACGTCAGTGCAATGTAGTTGGTGTGCGTGATGAGGCGCACTATGTTGCGGTGCTCCACCATCACGCCCTTGGGCCGCCCCGTCGAGCCGGAGGTGTAGACCACATAGGCCAGGCTGGTCGCCTGCGCCGCACTGGAGGGGTTTTCCGCGGACTGTTGGGCTATCTGCTCCCACCCGGTGTCCAGACACACCACCTGACCAGCAAAACCAGGGAGATGCTCCCGCAGGTGCTCCTGCGTCAGCACCAGCGGAACTTCCGTATCGGTGAGCATAAAGGCCAGACGCTCCGTCGGGTAGTCCGGGTCGAGCGGCACATAGGCTCCGCCCGCCTTCAGGATGCCGAGCAAGCCAACCACCATATCGAGCGAGCGTTCTACACAGAGGCCTACCCGTGTCTCGGGACCCACCCCCATCTGCTGCAACGTGTGCGCAAGCTGATTGGCGCGGGTGTTGAGGTCCCGGTAGGTGAGGTGCTGCCCCTCAAAGACAACCGCTACCTCCTCCGCGTGGGCTTCGACGCTGGACTCGACCAGGTGATGCACACAGCGGTCGCGAGGATAGGGGGTCGCGGTCGCGTTCCATTCTCCCACCTGCTGCTGTCGCTCGGTCTCGGTGAGCAGCGGCAGCAATTCGATGGGGCAGGCAGGCTGGTGAACGATGCCTTCAAGCAAGACGTGGAAGTGAGTCAGCATCCGCGCTATCGTAGCGGCCTCAAACAGGTCGGCGCGGTAGGCCATCACGCCGTGCAAGGCGTACGGGGGGCCGCTCATGGCGAGCACCAGTTCACACCCCGTCCGCGCTGGCCTCCCTGGGGCCGGGGATGGTTCCAACCACGTCATCACCTGGTCGGATACGGGAGCATTGCCATCAAGGGTGAGGAACATCACCTGAACGGGTTCGCCGTTCGTAGCCCGGGGTGGGGAAGGCTGCGCCTTCTGCACCGCCTCAGCCACCCGCTCCATCACCGTACCAAACACAGGGTTTCCCGACAGGTCTACCCGCAGCAGTGCCATCATACCACCCGCAGGCTCCTCCTCCAATTCTAGCGGCTCATCTTCGGGCAGTGGCTCCCCTTTCCCCACCGGCACCCCGACCAGGATATCGGGCTGGTGGGTCATGCGAAAGAGCAGAGTGGTGAATGCCGCCAGCAGCGTGGTCGAAAGCGATGTCCCTGCCTGCTGGCTGAGGGCGTGGAGCGAGGTGGAGAGCGACGGCGAGAGCGGAACCGATTGGGTGGCGTAGGGTCCATCGCTCTTCGCCCGGCGCGGGTAGTCGGTCGGGAGCTGCAAAACAGGGAGCACCATTTCAGACGGTTCCTTCCGATTGGGTGTAGATATCTCTCCTCCGTGGCGCGATGGTGATGGTTCGGTGAAAGCGGGCGCAACCAGTGTCGAAGACTGGCGGTAGTGATTATTTTGGCGAGACGTGTGGACCATCCGGATGTCCTCCTGGGCTATCATCATCCTTTTTGAGAGACAAAAAAACCTCCCGTTATGGGGGCCAATCAAGACCCTCATGGTCCATAACCAGGAGAGGTACCGGTCAATTCCTGCTCCTTATGGGTATATACGGGGGAAGAGGGGCACGACAACATTCAAGAAAACCACCATAAATGTCAGGATGGCATCAGGAACCTTGCAACACCCTCAAAATGTACGGCCAGTTTGTGCAATGGCGCGGATTATTCCATAGGCAAATCAAACTAATCGGCGGATATCTTCCTTTTCTCCCCTCTTTAATTGCACGACAAACTGTAGGAAACATGTAGAACCATAAGAATAATACCATGTTTTTTTAAGCAATGCCATAGTTCTTTGGTACCGGACAGGGATAGTCCTGCCCAATCCGGGATGTCCTCCCCATTGTTTCCCATTGGATGGTGGTCTTCTTCTGATTTACCCCATATCCCCCTGGTGTCAGGTGGGAATAACCCCACTAATTTACAAGAATACCCCCCATAGGACGGTATTTTGAGGGAATACCACGATAGCTCTGCTCTTCTTCTCCAGATTCTCCCTGCGGGAGCAGCAGAGCACAGCAGTTGCCCTTCTCGGTAAAATTCTGGTATAATGGCATGTTGTTTGTTATGGTCAAATGAAAAGGAGGAGAACGTGCCATGCTCCTGGAAGCCAACAAAGCCCTTGCGCGGCGGGTCATTGAAGAAATCTGGAACCAGCGCCACCTGGAACGCTTCGATGAATTTTTCGCCCCGACCTTCGTCAACCACAACCCCGCCCCGGGCACCAGTGCGGACCTCGATGGTCTCAAACAATCGGCGCAAAACTTCTTTGCCGCCTTCCCCGACGCGCACCTGAGCATTGATGATGTCATTGCTGAGGGGGACCGCGTCGTGCTCCAGACGACCGGGCGCGGGACCCACCAGGGACCCTTTCTCGGGACCCCGCCTACCGGACGGCAGTTTGCGGCCCAGGCTTACACGGTGCTCCGCATCGGAGATGGGCAGGTCGTGGAGCGCTGGAACATTACCGATGTGGTGAGTATGTTGTATCAGCTTGGCATTTCCTTTCCACCCAGGTCATAATGTTTAGTTCATGTCCATAATGTCACGAACCCAGGAAATACCCATAGTACCCAGGAAGAGGATTGAGCACCAATGACACCTTCAACAACAACGTCCATTCCGACCTACACCGTCTCTGAAACCATACGTCTTGGTTCAACGAACGTCATTTACCGCGGAGTCCAGAACGGATCGTCCGTCATCGTCAAAGCCCTGAAAAGCGACTATCCTACCTCCAGGCAAATAGCCACGCTTCGTCACGAATACGAGATTCTGCAATCCCTGGAGCTTCCCGGCGTCATTCGGATCCTGGACCTCGCCGAAGAGGGCAACCGCCCGGTGCTGCTGCTGGAGGATTTCGGGGGGCAGGCCTTGAGCGAGTTTATCGCCACACGAACGATGGACCTACCCACCTTCCTCCGCGTGGCCATCGCCCTGGCCGAAACGCTGGAGGGGATTCATCACCAGGGCATCTTGCACAAGGACCTCAAACCCCAGAACATCTTGTTCAACCCGGAGACCAACCAGGTCAAGATTGCCGACTTTGGCATCGCCTCCCGCCTGTCTCAGGAGAGCCAGCGGGTGAGCGACCCCCACCGGCTGGCGGGCACGCTGGCCTATATGTCGCCCGAACAGACCGGGCGGGTCAACCGGGTCATCGACTATCGCACCGACTTCTACTCCCTGGGCGTCACCTTCTATGAGATGCTGACGGGCAGGCTCCCCTTCCTGGCCACGGACTCGCTGGAACTCATCCACAGCCACATTGCCCGCCAACCCGTCCCGCCGCACGAGCTTATGCCCACCATCCCCGAAGCGGTCTCGAACATCGTGATGAAGCTGCTGGCCAAGATGCCCGAAGACCGCTACCAGCGAGCAGCAGGACTGAAAGCGGATGTCCAGGAGTGTCTGAGGCAGTGGGAGACGACAGGAGAGATAGTCCCCTTCCCGCCCGGTCAATACGACATCTCCGAGACGCTCCACATCTCGCAGAAGCTCTACGGGCGCGAGGACGAGACGCGGCAGCTTTTGAATGCCTTCGAACGGGTCAGCCAGGGGGCTACCGAACTCTTCTTCGTCTCGGGCTATGCCGGGGCAGGCAAGACCATGCTGATCCACGAAATCCAGAAGCCGGTGGTTCGGCAGCGGGGGTTTTTCATCAGCGGCAGCTTCGACCAGCACGCGCAGAATATGCCCTACACCGCCATCGTCCAGGCCTTTGCCGAACTCATCCGACAGCTTTTGACCGAAAGCGATGAGCGCATCGAAGAATGGAAAACGCGGTTTCTCGATGCCCTGGGAACCAATGGTCGGGTTATCACCGATCTCATCCCCGACCTTGAACTCATCATCGGTCCCCAACCCCCGCTCGCGGAGGTGGGCATCGCCGAAACCCAGAACCGCTTTCAGATGACCATGCAAAACTTCATCGGGGTGCTTGCCCGCTCCGAACACCCGCTCGTGCTCTTTCTGGATGACATGCAGTGGGCCGACCTGGCCTCCCTCAAGCTGCTCCAACTGCTGACCAGCGATTTTGCCACTCGCTACCTCCTGCTGATTGGAGCCTACCGCGAGAACGAAGTTGCTCCAGACCACCCCCTGATGGCGACCCTCAGCGAACTCCAGCAGACCGCGGCGACCGTCCATCGGCTCGTGCTCGGCCCGCTCGAACTCGCCCGGGTCAACCAGATCATCGCCACGACCCTGAGCCGTGACCCGCAGCAAACGGACGAGTTGGCGGACCTGGTCTTTCGAAAGACCGACGGCAACCCCTTCTTCGTCAACCAGTTTTTGAAGTCTATCTACCAGGACGGCTCCCTCTGGTTCGACGCACAGCAGGGGCAGTGGAACTGGGACCTGGAGCGCATCCAGGCCGCGACCGTGACCGAAAACGTGGTCGAGTTTATGGCTCGCAGCCTGCGGAAACTCCCTCCCCCGACGCAGCGGGTGCTGCAACTGGCCGCCTGCATCGGCAGTCAGTTCGATATTCAGGTGCTCTCCCTCATTGCCGAGCACCCCCCCCGCGAAGTTGCTCACGACCTCTGGGTTGCCATCCAGGAGGGGTTGGTGCTGCCGCTTGACGACGACTATCGCTTCTTGCACACCGATGAGCATTTCTTGACCAACGGACAGAGCGATAGCCGCATTGCCTACCGCTTCCTGCACGACCGCATCCAGCAGGCGGCCTATACGCTGCTTCCAGCCGAGCAGAGTCAGCAGGTGCATCTGACCATCGGGCGCTTGCTTCTGGCGCACACCTCCCCCGAAGAGCGGGAAGAGAAGATCTTCACCATCGTCAATCAATTGAACCTCGGGCGCGAACTGATCACTGCGCCAGCGGAACAGACCGAGCTTGCACACCTGAACTTGCAGGCGGGCAAGAAAGCTCGCGCCGCCAGTGCCTACGACTCGGCCCGGGCCTACCTCACAGCGGGGATGGAGGTGCTGTCGGACGAAAGTTGGCAGAGCCAGCACGAATTGATGCTCGCACTCCACCATGAACGCTCCGTGTGTGAATACCTGGTCGGCCACGTCGAAACCGCCGAACACCTGTTTGATACCATCCTGGCCCACGCCCGCTCCAACGTCGTCAAAGCAGAAGTATCGATCGAACGGATGCAGCTCTATTCCAACCTGGGGCGGTACGTCGATGCCCTGGCGGTGGGGTTGGAAGGGTTGAGCCTGTTTGGTATCACCTTCCCCGAGGGGGCCGAGGAGCAGCAAGCCACGATGCACGAGTCCCTGGCGGCTATCCAGCGCCACCTGGAAGGCAAGTCGCTCCAGGACGTGCTAGAGGCTCCGTTCCTGGAAGACCCCGAAAAGCAGGCGACCCTCAAACTGCTCGTTTCGCTCATCGTCCCCTCCTTCAACGTCCATCCCGGCCTCTATCCCCTGATCATCTTCACCATGGTGAACCTGTCGCTGGACCACGGCAACGCGCCGGGGTCGGCCTTCGCGTACAGTTCCTACGGGATGTACCTGGCCGCCATCGGGGAGTACCAGATGGCCTACACCTTCGGGAAGCTGGCGTTCGACCTGGGGGCGCGGGTCGAGAAGACTGGTCTGCTCAACAAAATCTCCAACTCGTTCGGGGGCTTTATTGACATCTGGAAGAACCACATCAGTTCCAGCATTACCATTCTGAAGCAAGCCTATCACATGGGCATCGAACTGGGAGACGTGGTCTATGCCGGGTTTGCCTGTGGAGCCGCCATCTACCACGAATATATCAGTGCGCTTCCCCTAAATGAACTGTACGAAGATATTCAGAAATACCTCACCTTCGTGCGCCAGACCAGGAGCACGACCATGGAGACGATTCTGACTATCTTCCAGCAGGTCGTCCTGAACCTGCAAGGCCAGACTCACGACACCGCCACCCTGTCTGACGACCGGTTCGATGAGGCGCAGTACGTGGCATCCATGCAGGAGCGGGGCTTTTCGAGCCTCCTCAACTTCTACGCTATCTGCAAGGCGCAGGTGCTCTTCTTGCACGGGCACGAATCCGAAGCCCTGGAGATGGTCATCCAGGCCGAACAGACCGTCGGGAGCAACCCCGGCTCACCCGGCGTGAGCGAAACCGCCTTTGCCAGCACGCTCATCCGGGCCGCCGTCTACCCGACCCTTCCCGCGCACGCCCAGGAAGAATGCCGCGATATCTTGCAGCGCAACCAGGAACAACTTCGTGCCTGGGCCGAGCACTGCCCCGACAACTTCCAGCATAAATATGCGCTGGCGACTGCCGAACTCCATCGTCTGGCGGGTGAGACAGAGGAGGCAGTCCGGCACTACGAACAGGCGATTGAACTGGCAGAGCGGCACGGCTTTACCCAGGACGCGGCGATTGCCAACGAACTCCTGGCAAAGAGCTACCTGGCGCAGGGCAAGGAGAAATTCGCACGGGTCCACCTGTTCGACGCCTGTCAGGGATACCTCAAGTGGGGAGCCACCACCAAAGCTCGCGCCCTGGTTGAACGCTATCCGGCGCTGCTTGGCAACCTGGTCAGTGGTTCGTTCCTGGAGAGCGACGAACACACCACCACCTCCTCGTCATCCAGTTCCCTCCGGGTCACTATCAATCGGCGGGCGGGGGTGCTCGATATCACCGCGATTATCAAAGCCGCGCAGGTCATTGCGGGCGAGATTGTGCTCGAACAACTGCTCGACAAATTGATGACCATCCTGATGGAGAATGCCGGTGCCCAGAAAGGGGTGTTCGTGCTGGAGCACGAAGGACGGTTCACGGTAGAAATCGTGATGATGGTCGAGGAGCGGATCACAACGACGCACCCCTCAATCTCACTCGAAAGCAGTCCTCACCTCTGCGTGCCGCTCATCCAGTACGTGCTTCGTTCGCGCAAGCATGTCGTCCTGGCCGATGCCACGCAGCGGAACCGCTTTGCCGACGACCCGTACATCCTGACCAACGCGCCGAAGTCCATTCTGGCGCTGCCCCTCATCCACCAGGGACAGCTTATCGGCGGTCTCTACCTGGAAAACAACCTGGTCGCGGGGGCGTTTCAATCCGACCGGGTCGAACTGCTCGAAATGCTCTCCCTCCAGGGGGCGATTGCCATCAGGAATGCGCTCCTCTACCGCGAGGTGCGCAAGATGACCGAGCATTTGCAGCAGATGAACGAACACCTGGAGGAGGCGAACCGGTCGCTTGAACAGAAGGTCACGCAGCGCACCGCCGAACTCAGCCAGGCCAACCAGCAGTTGCAGGTTGAGCTTGCAGAACGCGAGCGCGTGGAGGCAGAACGGGCGCAGCTTCGGGAAGAAATCATTCAGATGCAGGCGGCCACGCTCGAAGAACTCTCCACCCCGCTCATCCCGATTGCCGACCACATTGTGGTGATGCCGCTCATCGGCAAGATGGATACGCAGCGGGCCGATGCGGTGATGAGCACGCTGCTTGAGGGGGTGGCGGCGCGGCAGGCGCGTGTAGTCATCATTGACATTACCGGTGTGCCCAACGTTGACACCGCCGTGGCCGGCACGCTCATGGACGCGGCCCAGGCGGTGCGGTTGCTCGGCTCACAGATCATCATCACCGGTATTCGCCCGGAGGTGGCGACCACGCTGGTCCACCTGGG
>DAOTUF010000543.1:0-3534 GCA_034437495.1 Chloroflexaceae bacterium
GGGCGTGGCGGGGTCAGTTGGCGAGGGAAGCTTGCCCCCACCGCGCATGAGCAAGAGCATCACGGCAGAGACCGCAAACGTCACGGCGTCAATGCCAAACGCCAGCCCAACCCCCTGGAGCGATTGGGAGAACTTGCCAATCAGTATCCCCGCCGCGACCGGCCCGACAAACCCCACCAGTTGACCAGCCCCCATCACGATGGAATTGCCGGCCTGCAAATCCTTTGCTTCCACCAGCAGGGGAACCATGCTGTTGCCGGCGGGTACAGCAAACCCCGCGACCAGCCCGAAGCTCAGCGCAAAGGCATAGAGCATCCACATCTGAACGGTGCCGGTCAATACGGCGATGGTCATCAGCACGGCCAGCACCAGGCGGACGATATCGGCAGCCAGCATGATGATACGCGGCGAGAAGCGGTCAGTTACGGCCCCGCCAAACAGCATGAACAGGGCACGCGGTACCCCCTCCAGGGCCAGCACGATGCCCAGTGCGAGCGGGTCGTTGGTGAGTTGCAACACCAGCCAGGGGGTAGCAATCAGCGTAAATTGATCGCCGAGCAGGGAGGTTGCAACCCCCGCGAACAACAATCGGAAATCACGCAGCGACAGGACGGCCAGCATCGGATGTTTCGCTTGCGCTTCCGCTTTCGACTGATGCAGCGTGGTCATTTGTTATCCTCCCTGTGCAGGTGTGCTTTCGAGAAGAACAGCTCCCGGTCGTAGATGATGATGGCAATGGCGACAACCGTGAGCACGCCGGTTTCTAGACATTTGGTCGTCTGGGAAACGTTCAGCATCTCCTGCGACATATTGATGACAAAGTGAAAGAGGATCGCCGCGATGACGCTCTTGCCGTTTTTGATGCAGAACCAGCTTATGATGATGCCCAGAGGGATGATGCCGACAAAGAAATTCACCCCGAACCAGATATTTTCCTGGAAAATCTCATACTGGTAGGAGTTGTGGACGAAGATGAGCGGGAAGTGCCAGAGCGACCAGAGCACCCCGAAGATGAGCGAGGCCGTCAGATAGGTATAGCGGCTCTCCAGGCTGTCGAAGGCATAGCCGCGCCAGCCAAGCTCCTCAAAGGTGGCCGCCATCATCAGCAGCAGGAGCACCGGCACAAACCCCGACGAAAAAGAGAACCCATCAGCCAGGTGAAACTGCTCCAGCGCCCCTCCCAGGGGCAGCGACAGCAGAATGGATACCAGCATGGCCAGCGGCATCAGCAGCAGCATGGCGGGCAGCATGTCCAGCCGGATGAGGCGGGGGTTGAGCAGCCGGTTGCGAAAATCCCTTTGCACGTCGGGGTTGCGCGAGGTGAAGATGAACACCAGCGAGATCAGAAATGGAGCCAACAGGCCGGGCAGCAGCACGAGGTAATACAGGCCGCTGCCATCATCCTGAAAGCTCAGGTATGCCCCGATAAACCAGAGCACAAACGTCACCAGAAACGTCAGCGAGAAATAGCGCACAGGCTGATAGCGAAATGGGCGCGGTGAAGCGTCGTTGTCCGCGTGAAGACCGGCAGGAGGGGCCGGGTGGAGGGTCACTTTTGCCATGGGAATTTATCCTTTCTATCGGGTTACAAGCCAGGATTTGACCTGTATATTCCCTTACTCGTTCATCGATGAGTTGAGTATAGGACATTCGAGAGAGGGGAGCATCAGCCATGGGAAGCAGCGTGCATCAGCCATGGGGAGGAGGATGCGCGAGGAGGTTTTTCCGCGGACGGGGAGCGCGGAAGAGTAGATGTGATCTCTCGTGCGTTACCCCACCAGCTTCTGCCGCAGCGCCAGCGCAATCGCCTCGGCGCGGCTGCCCACCTCTAGCTTGGCAAGGATGTTGCTCACATGCGACTTGACCGTCGAGCGGCTCACCACCAACCGTTCGGCAATCTCCTGGTTGTGCAGCCCTTCGGCCATCAGCTTGAGCACCTCACGCTCCCGGGCAGTCAGGGTATCACCCGGTGCAGGCGGGCGGTGCGCTGCGTCAATGAGCGCTCGGGTCGCTTCGGGGGCCAGCGTGGACCGCCCGGCGCGTGCCGCACGAATCGCCGCGGCCAGGTCGTCCGCTGACACGTTCTTGAGCAGATAGCTGATAGCACCGGCCCGCAGCGCCCCCTGCACCAGATCTTCTTCGGGGAAGCTGGTCAGCGCAATGACCTGGATGTGCGGCCAGCGCTCGCGGATGGTCTGCGTGGCTTCAACCCCGTTCATTCCGGGCATCACCAGGTCCATCAGCACCACATCAGGCGCGTGCTGCTCGCACTGCTGAACGGCGTCGGTGCCATTCTCGGCCTCGCCCACCAGTTCCAGGTCATCGTAGGCCAGCAAAAAGGCCGACAGTCCACTACGCACCACTGTGTGATCGTCCACCAGCAGGACCCGAACCGGTTTCTGGTTACTCATCGTGCCTCCTCCTCACCAGACATAATCCAGGTCACGGTAATGGTCGTACCGTGCCCGGGCCGGCTGACCACCCGCAGCGTTGCCCCCACTGCCTCGGCACGTTCGCTCATAATACGCAGCCCGAAGTGTCCTCCCTCAACGTGTGCCACATCAAAGCCGCACCCATCATCGCAGATGTGCAGCGTTGCGCTGCCTGGCTCCAGGTGCAGCGACAGGTCTATCTGCCGGGCCCTGGCATGCTTGATAACGTTCTGCACGGCTTCCTGGGCAATGCGGTAGAAGGTGACGCGGACCTCTGGGGGCACCTGCGCCGCACCGTCCACAGTGACGAGCACCGGCAGACGGGACCGCCCGGTGGTGGCTTCACCAAGCTGATGCAGGACGTCTCCCAGGTCTGCTTCTGTCAGCGCCGCCGGGCGCAATTCTAACAACAGGGCCCGCATTTCGGCCAGTGCGCCGCGGGTGAGCTGGCGCAGTTCGTCAAGCCGCCGCCGCCCCTCATCGGGGGTGCGTTCCCACAGGCGCGGCAGCACGTCGGCAATCATACTGGCGGAGAAGAGGGTCTGCGTCACGGCGTCGTGCAAGTCGCGGGCGAGGCGCTGCCGTTCTTCCAGGGCTGCCGCCTGCTGTGCCTGCTTGTAGAGGCGGGCATTTTCGAGCGCAATTGCCGCGCCCGGGGCCAGCAGCGCCAGCATGTGCTCGTCGGCTTCGCTGAAGGCGTCTGGCTGCGCGTTGCCTACTGAAATGACGCCGATGGGATTTTCCCCTGCTCGCAGCGGAATACCGACCATGGACTGGATGCGAGCCGCGGTCATTGCCTGGTGATAGAGGCGCTGGTCATCCAGGCTGCCAATGCGCACAACCTGCCCGGAGAGCAGCGCCAGGCCGGTAGCCGATTGGCGCAGTGGCATGCCATAGCCGACCCACATGTCCGGCCCGTAGGTACCTGCCAGCGCCGCCACGCGCAGCGTCTCACCTTCGCGCACAAACAGGCCCCCGAAGCTCCCCCCGAGCAACTGACGGGCTTCCTCGGCAATCATCTGCATCACCGCCTCCGGGTCGAGGCGGCTGCTCAGGGCCCGCTGCACTTCCAGCAGGGTGGTCAACTGGCGGGGGCGCTCTT
>DAOTUF010000544.1:0-22831 GCA_034437495.1 Chloroflexaceae bacterium
TATTCTCTCCGCGGTTGAGCACGAATAGCCTGCTCCCCTTTTCCTTTCCGGGCTAGCCGTTGCGCGGCTCCCACATCTCCTCCAGCACACAGTCCCAGGGGACACGAAACTCGTCGGAGGGGTCGTAGACGTGGGACTGGAGGTTTACGACCATAACTTCAGGGTGCGAAAGGGCTTTCCATCCGTGCATCACCATGGGAGGTATCTTGATGAGCCGCGGGCGGTGGGACCCCAGAAATACCGAATTGACGTGCCCGAAGGTGGGCGAATCCGGGCGGATGTCTGCCAGCACCACCTGGATTTTCCCCCGCGTAACGGTGAACTGGTCGGTATGAAGCTGGTGAAAATGCCAGCACTTGACGACGCCGTAGTCGGTGGCGCTCTGGTAGATATGCTCTGGGACGACCAGACCATCCCGCTCGATCCACGACTTGCTCCACAGCTCCACAACATCGCCGCGCCCGTCCAGATGCACCAGCAAATCTTTGACCAGCACCCCGTGAATGGTCGGGGTTCGGGAAGCTGGTTGCACCACGAATGGGACTTCTTGAAGCCATGCTTCGGTGACATCTCTGGCTTGCATTGCCACGGTCCTTTCCTTCCTTTTCTTCCTCCACACACACGCGCATTTTTGAACACGTTCAGTATACCATATCCCATAGAAATCTGAGATTTGAGCGGTGGGCAGGAACCGCAGGAGTCCCGGGAGCCATCCAGCAGGAGCGATTTCTTGCCCTGCATCCTGCTCCCTCCGGCCCGTCAATCTATGTTATACTTGGGTTGCAGGCAGGCAGGCAAGTTGTTCAGTCAGATATTCGGGGGTATCTCCCCCCTATCCAGACCCCGCGTCCGGGCCGTTCTCTACCTGGCTTCAACGGGAAGGGGGAACACCGTCTATCTGCCTGGCACTTCTGGAAGTATGATGCTTCCCGACGACGAATGGGACGGTTGGAGTAGGACGACCGGGGTTGCCTGACCCTGCGGTCCCCAGAGACCAGCAAGACCCCTTCGCCGTGGGGAAGAACCGCGTTGTGGAGAGTTGTAAGTCAAGTGAGTTCAGGAGGGGTAACGTACAGTATGGCAGATCATCCAGAACAAACCAGACGGAAGATCCATCCCGGGGTCTTTGAGGCTCAGGAACAGCTCTGGCAGGGACGAATAAGCCGACGAGAGTTTTTGCGGGTTGCTACCCTGCTCGGCGCAGGGGCCGCCACCGCCTCATTTCTGGCTGCGTGTGGCGAGGAGGAAGCGACGACCGGAGGGGGAGAAGCTCCGTCCGCGCCCGAAGCTCCACCCGCGCCCGAAGCCCCGTCCGCGCCCGAAGCTCCGCCCGCCGCACCCACTGCGGTCCCGGCCCTGGGCGCGGTCAAGCGGGGGGGCATACTGCGGTGTGGGATGCAGATTATGGGGGTAGACCATCCGGCGCGGTTCTCCTGGACGGAGGCATCCAATGTGTTCCGCCACGTGTTTGAATACCTGACCGAGACGGACGAGGACAATATCACCCATCCGCTGCTCCTGGAAAGTTGGGAACCCAACGCCGACCTGACCGTGTGGACCCTGCGGCTCCGGCAGGGTATCAGGTGGACCAACGGCGAGGAGTTGATTGCCGACCATGTGGTCTTCAACTTCAACGAATGGCTGAACCCGGACGTGGGGTCGTCCATTCTCGGGCTGTGGGAAGGCTACCTGACCCCCGATGGCATTGAGGTGGTGGACCCCTACACGCTCCGGCTGAACCTGGCCCAACCCAAGCTGGACGTGCCCGAAAATCTATTCCACTACCCGGCCCTGATAGTCCATCCGAGCTTCGATGGCGATGTTACCTCCGGGCAGAACGCCAGCACCGGCCCCTACCTGCTGGATGAATACATCGTCGGGGACCGGGCCCGGTTGGTGCGCCGCACCGACTACTGGCAGATGGGCGAAGATGGGCAACCGCTGCCCTACCTCGATGCCATCGAGTACCTTGGTCTGGGCGACGACCAGACCGCCTATATATCAGCCTTGCAGAATGGGGATATCAACGCTATCTACGAACCAAACATCGATACCTTCCAGGCCTTGAAGGGCAACCCCGACATCGTGATTTACCCGCGGGATACGGCGCAGGTGCGCGTGCTGCGGATGCGGGTTGACCAGGAGCCATGGACCGACAACCGCGTGCGTCTGGCGCTGAAGAAGTGTCAGGACCGCCAGAAGATACTGGACCTGGCGTTTCTCGGGGAGGGGCAGCTCGGGCACGACTTCCACGTTGCCCCCGTGATGCCGGAGTTTGTCCCGGTGGACGTGCCAATGTATGACCCCGAAGGGGCACGGCAGCTTTTGACCGAAGCGGGCTACACCGACGGCCTGAATGCTTCGATTTCGGTGGGGACCGGCTGGTCGGACATTGTGGCCTACGCCGAGACCTTGCAGGCCGATGCGCAACCGGGTGGGTTCAACCTGACGCTCGACACGATGCCCAACCAGAACTACTGGGACCTGTGGACCGAAGTCAGCCTGGGGATTACGGCCTGGACCCACCGGCCCCTCGCGGTGATGGTGCTGCCGCTGGCCTATACCGCAGATGCGGCGGGCAACCCGGTGGCCTGGAACGAAACCCGGTGGGTTGATGAAGAATTTGACCGCCTGCTCAAGCAGGCCGTAGCGACTATAGACATCGAGGCCCGCAAGACGATTATGGCCGATATTGAGCGCATCCAGATGGAGCGCGGCCCGATTGGGATTGCCTTCTGGAAGCGGGTCTGGGAGACCGTGAACCCCGCCTTCCAGGGAATCAAGGCGCACCCGACGCTCTACCACCTGTGGCGCGAGGTCTGGTACGACCCGGCCCGCGACCCCCACGCCTAGCTTGCCCTGGCGCTGCGGAGCGTGGATGGCGGGAGGAGTGGGAAGGGTGGAAGAGCATGGGCGCGAAGCCCCGCGATAGGCACGAAGGAGGCCGTCCCGGGCTTCGCGCCTGGTGCGTTCATATCGGGAGTTGATGCATGATCAAGTTTCTTATCCGTCGCTTTATATTTCTTATCGTGACGCTGTTTGTCGTCTCCATTGCGGTGTTTGCCATCTCCGAACTGGCCCCGGGGAACATCGCCCGCAACGTGCTCGGCAATACGATTACCCCCGCGCAGGAGGAATCTTTTAATAAGCAGCACGGCCTGGATGACCCCGCGGTCGTGCGCTACCTCCGCTGGATGATAGGGAGCGACTGGCGGGCCGCCAACCGGGTTGGCCATCCGGTGAAGCAGATTGAAGACGACCGCGGGCGAGCTTCCTGGTGGGTGGTGCCCGAGGAGCAAGACACCTCCCCCTACCGCAACTTCTCCCCCGACGGGCAGACGATGTACAAGCTGGTGCGTCAGCCCGATGGCTCCACGCGGGAAGTCCCGCTGAGCGAGGAGGTGTGGCAGGAGAACGAGCAGGGCGAGATGGTCTACTGGGGGGTGGACCGCGAGGGACGGGCGGCAAAGTGGGTGCAGGGAGCCAGCGAAGAGGAACAAACGCTGACCAAGGCCGGCTGGACCAGCGTGCCCGGCGCACCCAGTGACTATATCCCGCTGCAAAAGGGGTTGCTGCGGGGCGACCCCGGGATGTCCACCTACGCCCGTCGTCCGGTCGCGGAGATACTCTTTCCGCGGCTCGTCAATACGCTCTACCTGGCGGGGATTGCGTTTCTCTTCATTATGCCGCTGTCGCTGCTCTTCGGGGTGATAGCGGGGCTGAATGAAGGCAACTGGATTGACCGGCTGCTCTCAGTGACCAGTCTGGTCGCCACGGCCACCCCCGAGTTTGCGAGCGGGGTGTTCCTGATTGTCATCTTTTCGGCCTGGCTCGGGTGGCTGCCGGGAGCGGTGGTGCTGCCTGGCGATACCTCCATCTTCGAGCGACCGCAGATGCTCGTTTTGCCGATAGCCACGCTCATGCTGGTCGAACTGGGCTACGTGCTGCGGGTGACGCGGGCCAGTATGGTGGAGGTGATGCGGACCAACTACATCCGCACGGCGGTGCTGAAGGGGCTTCCGTTCTGGCGCATTGTGTGGAAGCACGCGCTGCGGAACGCGCTGATGGCCCCCATCACCGTGATTATGCTGCACGTCAACTGGCTGGTGGGGGGGATTGTCGTGGTGGAAACGCTCTACGGCTTCCCGGGCCTGGGACGCTATATCCTCGAAGCCGGCCTGAACAAGGATGTGTTCGCTATCGAGGCTGCCGCCATGGTCATGGTCATCATTGCGGTGACGACGCAGATGATTGCAGATATGATTTACGTGTACTTGAATCCTCGGATACGCTTTGCCTAGCTAGAAGGAAGAGGAACAGGGTATGACATTGGCAAAGGGAACAGCTGCGGTGACAGGACCGATGGCCTCAAAACCCTCGCGCTGGAAGCGGGTCCGGGAGAGTCTGGGGATTCTGGTGCGGTCGAAGACGGCGCTGGTCGGGGCCGCGCTGATTGGCTTCTGGCTGCTCGTGGCCCTGTTTACCGACAACTGCATCATCAGCCCTGCCTGCTGGGTCCATACGGCGTGTCAGGGAACGCAGCAGGATACGGGCCGGGTGGGGGCAGGGAGCGGAGATGGTGGGTCGCCGCTGGCAAGCCTCCAGCGGGGGGTCTGCTCGCCGCTCCAGCGTATCACCGGAGCCAGAGACTTTGAGCCAACGCCCTGGCTGTCTCGCTACGGCTACCGCGAACAGTTCCGCGGGGAATACCGCGAGGGGCCATCGGCCAAACACTGGCTTGGCACGGACTCGCGGGGGCGCGACATCTGGGCACGGCTGGCCTACGGCTCCCGCCCGATACTGACGCTGGCTCCGCTGTCGGTGCTCATTGCGCTGGCCATCGGGGGCACGCTTGGCCTCGTGGCAGGGTATTACGGCGGCTTCATTGACGAAGTGATGATGCGCATTCTGGACGCCATGATTTCGTTTCCCCAGGTGTTGCTCTACCTGGTCATCATTGCGGCCCTGGGTCCTTCGGCGTTCAACGTGGTGCTGGCCATTGTCATCGCGGGGGTACCGGGCATTGCCCGCCTGGTGCGGGGGCTGACGCTGGATGTCAAGACGCGGGACTACATCGCGGCGGCGCAAACCCGCGGCGAAAGCCCGTGGTATATCATGTTCGTGGAGATTTTGCCCAACGCCCGCGGCCCCATCATCATTGACGCCATGCTCCGAATGGGCTACGCGGTGTTTGCCATCGGGACGCTTGGTTTTCTGGGGTTGGGGCTGCCCCCACCCTCGCCGGACTGGGGGAGCATCGTCAACGCGGGCAAAAAGCTCATTCTCCAGGGGCACCCCTGGGAGGCGCTGTTTGGTTCGCTGGCCATTGCCATGGTCGTCGTTGGCCTCAACCTGATTGCCGATGGGCTTTCGGAGGAGGGGCGGCGTTATCAGTGATGGGAGGGAGAGGAGAGGATGTTTGAGCGAAAACCGGAGATGCACGAAGAGGAATTTTTCGCCAGCCGGGAACGCGCCCGGGCCTATGCGGGGATGGCCGAAAAGTCCGGGTTTATGTACCGCGATTTTCTGAAGGGGCTTGCTGCCCTCGAACCCGCGGGGCGTGTGCTGGACGTGGGGGCGGGGCCGGGGGTTCTGGCGTCGCTCGTGGCGCAGCAGCACCCGGAGGTCCACATCACCGCGCTGGAAGTATCGGACCAGATGGTCGAGGCCGGGCGGGAGTATGTAGCGCAGAAGGGGCATCAGGAGCGCATCCAGTTTGTGCAGGGGAACGCAGCAAATCAGGAGGTGGTCCGGGGGTTGGGAACATTCGACCTGGTCTACTGCACCTACACCCTCCACCACTTCAAAGCGCCGGAACGGGTGCTCAAGAACCTGTTGTCGGTCGTGCAGGACCCCGGAACGCTCCATATCTACGACCTGCGGCGGGTGTGGTGGCTCTACTGGATTCCCCTTCGGAGCGGCTTTATTGATTCCATCCGGGCGGCCTACGTTGCCAGCGAGGTCCAGGACCTTGCGCAGCGCGTGACCACCCTCCAGACCTATGAGGTCAAAAACCACTTCCCCTTTCACCTGTCACTGACCATCAGGCAGGCCGGAGCGACAGACCAACCCACCAGCCAGCAGGATACCGGGACCGGGACACCGTAAAGATGCAGGAAGGAAGACCGTATGACAGAATTACAACACCCCCACAGCCAGCCCGTAGTACGGGTCGAGCAGCTCGGCATTGCCTATGAGACGCGCTACGGCGATGTTCATGCGGTGCGCGACGTGTCATTTGAGACACACCGTGGGGAAACGCTCGGGATTGTCGGGGAGTCGGGGTGTGGCAAGAGCACCGTGGCCTTTGGTCTGGTCAACTACCTGGGCAAGAACGGCAAGATTGTCCACGGGGATATTCATTTTCAAGGGCAATCGCTGGTGGGGCGCAGCCGCGAAGAACTACGGCGGCTGCGCGGCGACCAGATTGCCATGGTCTACCAGGACCCGATGACCTCGCTCAACCCGGTGCTGCGCGTTGGCGAACAGATGACCGAAGTCCTGACCGTCCACCGCGGGGTGTCCAGAAAAGAAGCCTGGGAGCAGTGTGTGGAGATGCTGCGGCGGGTCAACATGCCCGACCCGGCGAAGGTCATGGCACGGTATCCCCACCAGATTTCGGGTGGGCAGCAGCAGCGCGTGATTATCGCCACGGCGATGCTCAACAACCCGGCGCTGCTGATTATGGACGAGCCGACCACGGCGCTCGATGTGACGGTCGAGGTGGCCGTACTGGACCTGGTGGCCGACCTGCGGCGCGAGTTCGACACCGCCATCCTCTTCATCAGCCACAACCTGGGGGTCATTGCGCGGGTGTGCGACCGCGTGGCGGTCATGTATGCGGGAGAGGTAGTCGAACTGGCCTCCGTGCAGGACATCTTTGCCCATCCGCAGCACCCCTACACCCAGGGTCTCATCCGCTGCGTGCCCCGGCTCGGTCGCAGCAAGACGAGCAGCGTGCTCTACCCCATTCCGGGGCGGGTGCCTTCGCCTGCCAACCTGCCGCCGGGCTGCATCTTCGAACCGCGCTGCGACTATGCGCGGGAAGCCTGCCGCCAGGAGCGCCCACCCCTGCGCCCGATAACCGACAACCACTTCCACCTGAGCCGCTGCCTCTTCTCCGAGGAGATTGACCCGGCGCAGTGGACACCGTCCGAGGACCTGGTGCCGCCGATGGTGGAGAAGGCGAGCGCCGAGGGACGCGATACCATTCTGGATGTGGAGCACCTGAAGACCTACTATACCCACGCGAGTAGTTCTCCCCTGAGCCTCATCGGGTTGGGGCGCAAGGAGTATGTCCGGGCCGTAGATGATGTCAGCTTTGCCGTGCCGAAAGGGTTGACCCTGGGGGTGGTGGGCGAGTCGGGGTGCGGCAAGAGCACCCTGATCAAGACGGTGATTGGCCTGGAGGATATCAGTGGGGGGCAGGTGGACTTCATGGGCTTCGAGCTGAAGCGCCGCGTCAACAAGCGCGACCTGAACCTCATCCGCGAGCTTCAGATGGTCTTTCAGAACCCGAACGCCACGATGAACCCCAGTTATTCGGTGGGCAAGCAGATGGAACGTCCCCTGCGGCGCTTCAAAGTCGTGCCGAAAGACCAGATCCGCGAGGAGGTCATTCGCCTGCTGCGGGCAGTCAAGCTGGACGAGCACTACTACCACCGCCTGCCCAACCAGTTGAGCGGCGGGGAGAAGCAGCGCGTGGGGATTGCGCGGGCCTTTGCGGGCCGTCCGGACCTGGTGTTGTGCGACGAGCCGGTGTCGGCGCTGGACGTGTCGGTGCAGGCCGCCGTGCTCAACCTGCTCTCGGAAATTCAGCAGGAATATGGAACGACGATGATCTTCATTGCCCACGACCTGAGCGTGGTGCGCTTCTTCTCTGACTATGTGGCGGTGATGTACCTGGGGGAGATTGTAGAAATCGGCCCCGCCGAGGCCATCTACGCCCCACCCTACCACCCCTACACGGAAGCGCTGCTGGCGGCGGTGCCCATCCCTGACCCCGCGGTTCGGCAGGAGCGTATCCGTCTGTCGGGGAGCGTGCCCAGTCCGCTCAACCCGCCATCGGGCTGCCGCTTCCACACGCGCTGCCCGCGCCGCACCCTGCTGCCGGAGGGTGGTACAATGTGCGAGGAGCAGGTTCCCCCGTGGCGCGATGCCGGTGATGGACACTGCATCCTGTGCCACATTCCGTTGGAGCAGCTTCGGACGTTCGATCCGGTGTTCAATGACCCGGATGATCCAGAGGAGGAGATACTCGATGCTCGTGAAGGATTACATGCTTCAGCACCCCATCATGATCGAGCCGCACAAAAAAGTGCTTGAGACGCAGCGGATGATGGTTGAGAACCAGGTGTACTATCTGCCGGTGGTTGGCGATGGGAAGCGCTTGCTTGGGATGATAACGCCTCCCCGCCTGGCCATCCCCCCGGAAAAGATGGGCAGTCTCGATGTGTGGGAGATTTCGCACTACCTCAGCACCCTGACCATCGAAAAGGTGATGATCAAGGGGAAAGATCTCCACACGATTGGCCCGAACGCCACGATGGAAGAAGCGGCAGAAAAGATGATTGAGAAGAAGACGGGCGGTCTGCCGGTGCTCGAAAGAAGCGTGATTATCGGGCTGATTACCGACCAGGACATCTTGCTCAAGTTTCGCAACGTGCTCGGGGCCACCGAGTCCGGCGTGCGCATTGTGGTGCGGATGCCGGGGCGGCGGGGGGAGGCGGTCCGGCTCACGCAGCCCATTCTTGAACGCGGGTGGTGGATTATGTCTCTGGTCAATGTTCGCTCGCCGCGCAAGCCCGGCTCCTGGGACCTCGTCCTCAAGGTCTGGGGCTGCACCAGGGAAGAGCTGCGGACCCTGGTTGAGGGTATCGAAGGACACGAGATTTATGACATTCGTGAGACGAGTGTCCACATGCAAGCATGACGACCATTGAGGTCGTGGGGCCGGCCTGCCTGGTCTGCGGGGTGGTGCAGGTTGCCGCTGCGGGAGGGGGGGGCGAGCAGGAGGGGGAGAAGCTCCCCTGCCTGGTGGGGGTGACGCTCCAGCACCCCCCGGTCCACCTGTCGGCGCGGTTGCCCCCGGAGCCGGGGTCCGGGGGGGGAGCGGGGTTGCACGTGAGCGGTGCCCGCTCCCCAACGGTCTCCCGCTTTGCCCGGCGCTTTCTGGCCGCGTACCACCTCCCGCAGCAGGCTGACGTCCAGGTCGAGTGGGCCATCCCCGCCGGGAGCGGCCTGGGGGCGGAGGTGATGCCCGGGCTGAGTGTGGCGCAGGCATTGGCAGACCTGTACGCAGAGCGCGGGGTCCCGGGGGATGTGCTGGCGCTGGCCCGGGCGCTCGGCCTGAAACCCGCCCACGCCCTGGCAGTGCGCGGGTTTGAGCAGGGGGGGGCGCTGGTCGTGGGCACCCGTGCGGCCCCGGGCATGCCCGAGTTTCCCGTCATCTCGCGCCACGAGGTTGCCCACCCCGACCGGCGGGCGTGGGTCTTTGTGCTGTTCTTCCCCCGTCTCCCCGCTGGTGTGCCCGAAACGCTGGAGGACGACCGCCTGGACCTGCTGCTCCGGGCGGCTCCTGCGGTCCGCGATGATACGGATGCCCTGGTTCGGCAGCATCTCTGGCCGGCCCTGGAGCAGCACGATTTCCCCGCCTTTGCCCGCACCCTGACACAGATTTCCCACGAAAATCACGAGGCGCTGAGACGGGCCGGGGAGCCGCCGGTGTTCTCCCCCGAAGAGCACGCCATACTCGCCATGATGCGGGATTATGGGGCGCTGGCCTGGGGGCGCAGCCTGACCGGTCTTGCCCTGTATGGCATCATCGAGGGGGCGGAGCCAGCTATGGCGCTGCGCGGTGCGCTGCGCCGCCATGTGGGACCCTACGGAGGGATGGTCATCGCCGCGATTATCAGCAATGCGGGGAGACAGGTGACGAGGAAAGTGGGGGACTGATCATCTTTTGCGCTTTCGTGATATAATGACTTCTTTTTGAGGAAGGATTTATGGTATCTGCGGAGTCTGAACGCCTGCGTGAGTAGAGATGGACCGGGGAGAGAAGCTGAGAGATGGGGATGGGAAGCAGGCGAACCGCGAAGAGGTTGTCTCCTCCGCTAACAACAAGAAAAGAAAGGATTCTCTCTTATGTGCGGAATTGCGGGAGTCTGGGGGAAATCGGAAAAAGCCCCCGTGTGCGATATGATAGCCCGTCAGCTTCATCGGGGGCCGGACGGGAAGGGGGTCTATGTCCAGAAGGAGCAAGGGGTTCTGGGACATACGCGCCTGGCGATTATGGACCCGCTGCACGGGCAGCAGCCTATCTACAACGAGGACCAGTCGAAGATTATTGTCGCCAACGGTCAGGTCTACAACCACGAGAAGCTGAGACGGGAACTCATCGGGTCGCACCGCTTTGGTTCGACCAGCGACAGCGAAACGGTGCTCCACCTGTTTGAAGAGCAGGGGTTGGGCACGGTGCAGCAGTTGGACGGGATGTTTGCCTTTGCGGTGATTGAAAACGGCGAACTCTTTCTTGCGCGGGACCCGGTGGGCATCAAGCCGCTCTACTACGGTCTGCACAACCCGGGTCAGCCAGATGAAACGTTTTACTTTGCCTCGGAACTCAAGGCCATTGCGGAATGGACGGATGAGGTGCAGGAGTTTCCGCCGGGCAGCTTCTACTACTCCGGAAGCGGGTTTCAAACCTACTACTCCGTGCCGGTGAATATCCCGCGCGATTTGCCTCCCGAGGTACATATTCAGCGCGTGCGCCGAACTATGGAAGAGGCCGTAGAAAAACGGATGATGAGCGATGTGCCGCTTGGTGCGTTCCTCTCGGGGGGGTTGGACAGCAGCATCATCGCGGCGCTTGCCCGCAAGCATATGGACGAACTGCACACCTTTGCGGTGGGCATCGAAGGTTCCCGCGACCTGGAGGCCGCACGGCGCGTCGCCCGACACATCGGCTCCACCCACCACGAATATAGCTACACGGCCCGCGAGGTGCTAGAGGCGCTGCCGGAAGTCATCTATTACCTGGAGTCGTTTGACCAGGACCTCGTGCGGAGCGCTATTCCGACCTATTTTTGTGCTCGCATGGCCGCCGAGCATGTGAAGGTCATCCTGACGGGCGAAGGCGCGGACGAGCTTTTCGCGGGCTATACTTACTACAAGCATATCCCCAACCCGGACGATCTCCATCGGGAACTCCACCGCTCTGTCACGAGTTTGCACAATGTCAATTTGCAGCGCGTTGACCGCATGACCATGCGGCACGGGCTTGAGGGGCGGGTGCCCTTCCTGGACAAGCAGATGATTGACCTGGCCCAGGCCATCCCCCCGGCGCTGAAGCTCTGGCAGTCAGACGACGGCCAGCGGGTTGAGAAGTGGGTGTTGCGCAAGGCGGTGGAAGATTTGCTCCCCGCGGATATTCTCTGGCGCAAGAAGGAGCAGTTTGACGAAGGGAGCGGTACGGTGGATATGCTGGACGCGCTCATTCGCTCGGCGGCGGCGGGGATAGACCCGGTGGCCTACCAGGAGCGCTACCCGGAAGACCACCTGCGGTCGGTGGAGGAGTGCTTTTACCACAAGCTCATGGTGGAGGCGTTCAAGAAGCCCCATGTCATTCTCAAGAATGTGGGGCGCTGGCAGGCGGCATAGGCGGTAATCACCGGCGTCAGCGGCGGACCAGGGGCAGAAACACGGAGAAGGTGTCTTCTCCTGCTGGTTCAGCCGCGACGGTTATGGAATAGGCGTCAGCCACCGTGCTCAGGATATTCGCGGCTTCCACGGTGATGGTGTGGGGACCGGAGGTCGTCCAGGTATAGGTTGCGTAGGGGGTGGCCTGCCCGCTCTGCGGGGTGGGCGACCAGGTATAGGTGATGGGCGTGGTGGCCGTGGCCGGCTGGATGGTCGCGGTCACGGGGGTGGCGGTGCCGACCTGCGCGGTCTCCGGCCCGCTGATGGTCACGCCAGTGGGGGCCACGCCTATCAGGATGGGGTGGGTGTCGGTGACGGTGCCTCCCCCGTTCGAGGCCACGACCGTGAGCGTCTGGGGGCCGGTGCGGGACCAGGTGTAGCGTGCCTGCGCCGTTCCCTGCCCGCTCTGCGGGGTGGGCGACCAGGTGTAGGTGATGGGTGTGGTGGCCGTGGCCGGGCGGATAGCCGCGGTGAAGTGGGAGGTTGCCGCGATATCGTCAACCCCTGGCCCCTGAATCTCCACCCCCTCGGGGGCTTCAGCAACGAGCAGGGTATGGGTGTCGGTGACGGTGTGGAGCACGTTGGAAGCGACCACCGTGATGGTCTGGGGACCGGAGGTTGCCCAGGTATAGGTGGCCCGGGAGGTCCCCTGCCCGCTCTGCGGGGTGGGCGACCAGGTGTAGGTGATGGGCGTGGTGGCAGTGGCCGGGCGAATGGCGGCATCGAAGAGGAGGGGGGTGTCCACCTTGCCCATTGTTGCCCCGCTGATAGTCACGCCCACCAGGGCGACGGTGCCATCGTAGCGGCTGAGCGTCCGAAACACGTCGGCCATGAGCGCGTGCCCGGCAGGGCGGGGGTGGTAGTCCAGGTCACGCTCGAAGTTGGGGTTCAGGGCTTCACTCAGCAGGTAGGGGTTGGTGTAGATGTCCTGGTTGACGTAGAGCAGGTCCCCTTCGTTCCCGCTGAACGCCTCGGCCATCCCCGCGACGGGCAGGCCATAGGTGGCGGCTGCATCATCAATGATGGCGTTGAACTGCGGCACCCACGTATCGCTGACTGGCTCACCGGTGACGGGGTTGGTCAGCCCGGGGTAGGGGTTGTAGTAGTCCATGAGCAGGATATCCCCCTGGCGCAGGCCGTCCACCGTCATGGCGGCGAGCAGGCGGGCGAGGATGGTGTCAAGGTTGCTGCGGAAGGTTTCCAGGATGGCTTCCCCGTCCAGGGAGGAGTCGTACAGGACCGGCACCATATCGTTTCCCCCGATGCTCAGGGTGATGAGACCGACCCGCTGCCCGGCGTCTCGCTGGCTGGCAATGAAGGCTTCAGCTTCGGCAAGCTGCCCCTCGCTGATCATGCTGCTGCTGGTTTCGCCATCCTTCCCCAGGTTGTGGTAGCTCAGGTTGGGGTACAGCCCTTGCAATTCTTCGGAGAGCCAGGCAGGGTAGCCCGGCTGGTCATCGTCGTTGGCGGCGGCTTCGGTGCCTGTGACCAGCGAGTCTCCCAGGGCGAGGTAGCTATCGCCGGGGCCGAGGGGCACGGAGCCGGGCGGGAAGCCGTAGATATCCCCGTAGACACTGGCGGGGGGGGGGGAGAGCGGGTCGGATGGTTCTTCGGCGCGGACTGTGGGAGCCGGGGCAAGGGCCAGCACCCCCGTCAGGAATACGAGTAGGACCAAGAGGGTCAGGAGGGTCAGGACTGTTTTTTGCATGTATTCACTCCCTGGATAATCTGGGGGGATTATACCACATGGTGCCTATCGTGATGGTTTGGGTATGAATAACCGGCCCCTTGCACATTCTCCGATTCTCGTCTATCCTACCAAGCGACCGGGGCTGCGACAGCAGAGGCAGAACCGCCAGGGAAGCCCCGCCCGCGACCGGACCAGAACCGGAACCACGAAACGATGTCCACACATACAACAAGATGGCCGCACCGGGCAGGCCGACCAGGACCGGTCTGGTTGATATTCCTCCTGCCGGCGCTCTTCGTGGCCGATATACTGAGCCTGCACCTGCACGGTGGGGTTTCCCACGTTACGATGGGTGACGGGGTTGACAAACTGGTAGTGCATCACTTCCACAGCGTCGAGGAGGATGCGCGGGGGACCCCCTACCGCTGGACGCACGACCACAGCACCATCACCCTGCACGGCTCCGCCTCGGTGGAGCGTGCGGCGCTGACCCTCCACCTGGGGGGGATGCCCGAGCACGTTCCCCTCCCCCACACGGTCCAGACGCGGCTGGATGGGGAGGAGTGGCTGACCTTCCAGGTCGGCAGCAAACCCCGCGCCTACGGGTTGCTGCTGCCCCCTCCAACCCTGCGGGATGGCTCCCTGAACTTGGAACTGCTGACCGAGGCAACCCGCGTTCCCCCGGACCCGCGGAAACTCGGGGTCCGGCTCGACCGGGTGAGCCTGCAATGGATGGGCAGCAGCCCGGTTCTCCCTACCTGGCCGGTGCTGCTGGTGCAGGGGCTTATCATTGCTGCGGTGCTGGCTCTGGCCTGGTATCTTGCGCTGCCCCGCTGGAGCGTCGCGGTCATCGCGGTGAGCCTGGTGGTTGCGTTGGGGTGGCTGGCTGGCAGCAATGTGCTGATTGCTCCTGCGTGGCTGGCCCGCATATTCGTGACCAGCCTGGCGCTGCTGGTGCTGCTGTGGGGGGGTGCGCCTGCGCTGCGCCGCGTGGTCTCCCCGGCTGGCGCGGCCTCTTTGCCACCGCCTGAACGACGCTCTGGTCTCCAGTGGCTCTGGCTTATCACCATCCTGGCGGTTGCCCTTCGGATGGTGGTCATCCTCTCCCCTCCGTTTGAGCCGCACGACTGGTACATCCATCGCAAGCGCATCATTGATTTTCTGAATGGGGCGTTTGTGCTCTATGACAAGCCTGCCGAGTTCAGCACCAGGCTGACGGTGGTTCCCCCCGCGCCCTACCTGTTCTTTGCGCCCTTCACGCTGCTCACCAGCAACCCGGTGGTGGCGATGCAGGGGGTCTATGCCTTTTTCGATGGCATCACGGCGCTGCTCGTGGGGGTGCTGACGCGCTTCTTCGGTGGCAGCCTGCGGGCCGCCAGCATTGCCGCGCTGATTTTCGCCCTGTTCCCGCTCAACCTGACAGCGCTCTGGTGGGGGTTCGGGCCGCAGGTCATCGGCCAGTGTTTCACGGTGCTGTTTGTGCTCTTTCTCGCCTGGTCCCAACCGCTCACGCGCTGCGGGTGGGTGCTGGCGTGGCTGGTCTTCACGCTCCTGCTGCTGAGCCACGTCGGGGCGGGTATCCTGGGCGGGTTCTTGCTGGCGGGCTACCTCGCCCTGACCTGGCTGTTTCGGCGGAACGAGGAGCACCGGTGGAAGGGGTGGGGCCTCACGATGATAACCAGCGGGGCCGCAGTGACGCTGCTGCTCTATTCCGCTGTCAATGCGATGCAGTTGAGCGGGCTGTCGAGCAACGAGCGCCTGGGGTGGGATGAGGGGGATGTCTTCCGGGTGCAATGGACGCTGGCCAGCCTGAATGTCTCGTTCTCCCCGGCTGGCGTTGTGCTGCCCATCCTCAGCGTTGCCTTTCTGGTCGCCTCCGCCAGCCACGCCCACCGCTGGATTCTGGGGGCGTGGCTGGCCTGTGCGGGGGGGTTCTTTGCCATCGACCTGGCAACGGGTCTCCAGGTTCGCTATGCCTATTTCCTCGTCCCGCTGGTTGCGGCTGGCCTGGGAATGGTGCTGGATGGGTACCTCACCCGCCCCCCCCGTTCCCGGCTCGGGTGGGTCGTGGCGGGGTGCCTGGTAGGTCTCATCGGGGTGGCGGGGCTGCACCTGTGGTGGGAAGGGATTTTCGCTGGTATCAAGCCCTCACTGCGCGGGCTGACCCATTAGCGAGGCGTGTATGGTGTATTATGGAACAGTGGCGCTCCCTCCCCGTTGAAGAAGAAGCATCGGTCGCCCTTCAGCTTGCGGCGGGCGATGCGCTCCTGGCAGGGTTGGCAACCACTCGTCAGCCTGCCCTGCGCTGGTATCGCACCCCGACCACCGCGCTGGTTCTCGGGCGGGGGCAGAAGCTCCAGGAGGTGGACCACGCCGCCTGCCACGCCGCGGGTATTGCGGTTCATCGCCGCTCCAGTGGGGGAACCGCGGTGCTGCTAGAACCGGACCTGCTCATGCTTGATGTTGCCCTGCCTGCGTCCCACCCGCTCCACCTCCCCGACGTAACCGAATCCTACCGCTGGTTCGGGGAGGTCTGGGCCACAGCGCTGCGGATGCTCGGGTTGCCTGCTGTTCCCCTCGCTCCTGCCGATGCCCGCGCCGATGGACGAAGCCTGGACCGGCTGACCCGTCGGGTGTGCTTCGGGGGCTTTTCTCCCTATGAAGTGATGCTGCACGGGCGCAAAATCGTCGGGTTGTCTCAGGTGCGACGGCGGGATGGGGCATTGCTCCAGGCCGGGCTTGCGCTGCACCGGCCCTCCCTCCGCCTGGTTTCGCTGCTCGCGCTGTCCCCTGACGAACGGGCAACCCTGATGGATCGGTTTCGGCACCGGACCACCGGGTTGAACGGTGGGCATACGGAACGTTCGCCGGGTCATCTACTCACGTTCGAGCAGGTGATGACCGCGTTTGCGGCTGCTTTGCGCGACCACCCGCATGGGACGCCTGTGCTGGTTTCGACCGGGTGGTCCGGCGCTGAGCAGACGGCCCGTCAGCGGGCAACCGACCAGTATGCCCCGCTCCAGGATGCTCCCGGGGCTGCTTCTTCCTGAGCTATCGGGCTACGGCGTGTCTGCCACCACGATGACCTGGGTGATGGCCGTTCGCTCGCTCTCCTTCCCGAAGGCGGTAAAGTAGGTCTTCCCGGGGGGAGACCCTCGTTCGGTATCAATGGGAGTGGTCATAAGATAGCCCGCGGTGAAGATGGTGCCCTCTGCCGATGCCTCCATCTCCCGAATAGCCCAGACACTCCCGTCTGCCTCGGTCATCCACATGGCGACCTCTTCGTGGGGCACAAACCCGCTGCCCTGCAACTGCACAACTCCGGCCCGCGATACCACCAGCGGACTGACCACCAGGGTCGCTTCTCCTGCTGCGGCAGGGGCGAGAGGAAACGGGGGCGTCACCGTGAACGACGCGATAGCCACGCGCCCGGAGTCCAATCCCTGCCCGGTCAGAAAGTAGGTGCCGGTGGGGTCGCGCCGGTCCAGGGTAATGGTATGGCTCCATGTTCCCTCTGCTCCCTCCGCTCCCTCTGCTCCTTCCGCGTCTCGCACCCCTTCGTCCTCCACGCTGCCGTCGGGGTAGGTCAGCCAGAGCGCCACCGGTTCATCCTGGTAGCCGCTGCCCACGAAGGTAAAGGTTTCCCCCTGGGACCCGGTCGACGAGGTGACGGTGATGGTCGCGGCTGAGACCTGGAACGATGCGGGAACCAATCCGACTACGGGCGATGCGCCCGCGGGCCTTTCTGCTGCCCGGATGGTGGTGGGGAGCAGGGAAAGCCCCATCACTATCCCTATCATCGTCACTATGGCGCAGCCCACCACAACGGCGGCTATCCGTCCGCGCCTTTCAGCATACCTGGTCTGCTTCATACATCACAGCGGCGCAGGAACTCCCTGCTTCGTTTCGGTGGGAGAGCCAGTGCCGCCTTTCCTCCTTTCTCTTGCGATACTCGTACCCTTCTGCTCGGGGCAGACCCCTTCAGACCCGACCCGGGCCGGGCCAGGCCGGGTCACGAGGATAAGAAACCTCCCGCAGTTGGTACCCTGCGGAAGGTCGCAACCCGCACAAAGCTGCCTTCTCGCTCAATTCCTCAAACACCCTGAGAACCTCATCAGAACCCCTTAGAACCGGTGGTTGTGATTACTCTGACCCGACGATCTCGAAGATGCCGATTGCCAGGGTTCCGCTCTCCTCGCCTTGCGCGGAGATGTAGTAGATGCCCACATCATACCGCCCGGCGGGGGTAAACTTGTAGAAAAACGTACCTTCGTCGCTCGCATCTTTCTGGCCGAGGGGGATTTCGGCTCCGGGCTGACCGAGGGGGGTCAACCAGATGCCGATGGGTTCGCTGGAGGCAAAGTCTGCCGCGCTGAACCAGATACTCCCCGGGCTATCGGGCGAGGTGCTGGCGCTCATCGTCACAATGCCCCCTGCTGGCTGGAGACCGGTTGCTTCTGGTTCTCCTGGCGCAGGAGCTTCCTGCATACCAAACGTGCTCGATGCCTCCTGGCCGCTCGTCTGACCACGTGCGGCCAGAATGTGGGTCCCGTTCGGATTGGGCGATTCGAGTTCTATCTCCTGCGTGAATGCCCCGTCGTCGTTGGCCGTGTAGGTCCCAATGGCGTGATGGGTGCTCTCGTAGTTGGTCGCACTGGTTCCGGGCGCAGTCAGCCACACATCTACCTTTTCATTCGGAGCAAACCCGGTGAACGTAAGGTTCACCTCGCTATCCGCAACAACCGTATCTGGCATCCCCTCAATGGAGGCGACCGACTGGGCCAGCGCCGATGCGGGGGATAACGCAAGCATCCCCATCAACATGATGAGACCCACGATCCCCGAAAATATCCCCAACCGTCTGGTTCGAACCATGATACACTACTCCTTCAATCCCTTAGTTACGTTTCATGAATAATGCATATGAGCTGGACAACGTCTGTTCGTGATGGACCATCTCAGGCTCAGGACGCTCTCCCCGTCCCTATATGTTGCCTTTTCCTCGGGCTTTGTCCGAGTTTGACCGCGATACCCCGTCGTGGCCGGGAGGATGAGGAACGTAAAGAACCGGTCCATGATACCTCATGATACTCCACGATACCGCACTCCGTCAAGCCTTCGAGACGCAAAAATGGGGGGAGACCGGTGACATAAGACCGTTTGCACGATAGGGAGGTCTATGGTATCATGTTCAAGATGGTATTCGGGTGCATCTGCTGGCACGGTGTCTGGTCATCGCTGCCCAGGTATCAATTCAGTCGGGATGGGGGAGACCACGGGTCTGTTTGTTTCGATCCCCTCCGTATATGCGCTGGCTCGTTGAATGAAGGGAGGGTAGGTCCCCTCGCTGCCAGCATTTGCCAGAGATGATGATATGAAAGTTTCTATGGATACGAACGATTATCACAGTTACCGTAGTCCGGGCCGTAGTGTCGCGTCAGGTTCACGGGTGGCCGGGGTACGGGTTCGCGCAGACTGAGGGCATGTCTCCCGCATAGCTCCTCGCAAAGCGTCCCCTTCCCCCGACCGTGAGTGTCAGGGGATTTTTTTTCTTCCTCTCTTCCTCCTGCAACGTGTGCTGCGGCCCGCCATCTCCATTCCAGGATTCGCTGCTGCTGACATCATCATGTGAGTGGCTCTAGCTCAGCACATGGGAGGAAAAAATGCTCGCTATTCACTCTGCAACCGGGTTGGAGATGTTCCGCCCGCCCGTTGTCCGAATCCACGAATTGTCGTTTGAGCCAGCGACCCCACGGCTGCCCTGTGCTCCTGCCCTGAGTTTCCCCCAACACATTACGGCTCAGCAAGCTATTGAAGCGCTGCGCCAGATGCCGCCAGAGAACGACAGCATCTACTATCTTTTCGTCACTGACTACGAAGAGCGGCTGGTAGGGGTGCTCAGCCTGCGCCAGCTCGTGGTGGCCCCGCCGGGGTCCCACCTGTTCGAACTGATGGACCGGCGTGTCATTACGCTGCCCGATGATGCCTCGCTGGAAGAGCAGGCCCACGTGATGAGCCAGACCAGGATGCTGGCGCTTCCCGTCGTGGATGATGATGGTCGCCTGGTGGGAGCCGTGGATACGCACGATATGGTTGCGGCCATCAAAGATGAAGCCACGGAAACGATGTACCGTCTGGCTACCCTGAGCGCCAGTGAGGAGAGTGAGCGCCCGGTCTTTCCCTCGGCCCGCAGCCGCCTTCTCGGGCTGATGCTCAACCTCATCGGGATGGTGGTCGCGGGGGGGATCATCCTTGCTTTCGGGAACACCCTATCCCATATGGTCGCGCTCGCCGTGATGCTGCCCATTGTCAGCGGGCAGGGCCGTGTGGCAGGAACCCAGACCCTCACGCTGGTGGTGCGTTCGCTGGCGTTGGGCAAGGTCCGGGTCGAAAATATGCGCCAGGTGTTGAACCACGAACTCTCTATCGGGTTGCTCAATGGCCTCGGTATGGGGGTGCTCGTCGGCGGGGGGATGTGGCTCTGGCAGGGTAATGGCCTTCTCGGTGTGCTGGCCGGGGTCGCCACGGCTGCCACGTTGTGGGTCGTTGCGGCTGCGGGCGTGCTGGTGCCGCTCTTCTTCAAGGCCGTTCGCCTTGACCCGGCCCGCGGCTCCGCGGCGCTGGTGACAACGATTGCCTACGGGTGCAGCCTGCTGTTCTTCCTGGGGTTGAACACGCTGGCACTGCACGCGGGGCACCTATGAACAAGCAAGAATGAGCGAGAATGAGCGAGAATGAGCGAGAACGTGTGCATGATGCCCTGACGAGTCAGGGCATCGCTGCCTACCGCAGCGGCGACCGTGAGCAGGCTCGCGGGCTGTTCCGTCAGGCCATCGCCGCTGCCCCCGACGACCAGCTTGCCTGGGTGTGGCTGGCAGCCTGCACGGAGGATGGGGAAGCCCGGCGGCGATGCCTGACCGCAGCTATCGCTATCAACCCGGGCAACGAGACCGGGCAGAAAGCGGCGGCTTCCCTCCAGAAGATGGGGCTTTCCCCCCCCCCTCTGCCGCCGCTCCCTTCTCTCACCCTTGCTCCCGATGCTCAGTCCCGTGACCAGCACCAGGAGGGGACCTCTCCCTGGCAAACATGGGTTCGCCGTTCGCTCGGGCTGACGCTGAGCTATGCGCTCTTTCTGGCGTTCATTCTCGCAACGAGGGGGTGGGTTCAGCTGGCTGGCTTTGGGGTGCTGCTGGTCCTCATCCCCCGCTTGCTCCAGCACTTGCCCACCCCCGCTCATCAAGGGTGGGAACAGGCCGACCGCATTGGGGGTATCTTGAGCCTGGGCAGCGGGATGGTCGTGGTCTCGGTCTTTGCCTTTTTCGTGACCGGGGCGGGGTTCCCCGCCTTCGCCACCGGTCTGACTATCGGGGGGGGGATGGGGGTCATCTACAGCGTGGTCACGGGGAGCCTGCTGCTCCGGCGGTCGTAGGCCCGGTTCCTGAGCCGACCTTTCGGGTCATTCGTGCATTGTTATTCTTGTTCCATCGTTTCGAGGAGAAGTCCCATGGACCATGAGCACCATTATGGCCTCTACCATAGCACCCTCCAGCGCTCCTTTGATGAGGCGCTGCTTAGCCGCGACCGTTCGACATTGTGGCGCATCCTGGAGGAGCTTTCGGCGACCCGCACCCCGATTGACATTATGGATCACGTCGTTGCACCAGCCCTCGAACATATTGGGGCCGCCTGGGAAGAAGGCATCGTTGCGCTTTCGCAGGTGTATATGAGTGGGCGACTGTGCGAAGAAATCGTTGATAGTTTCTTCCCCCAATCCAACATCGTCCGCACCGACATGCCCCCCATCGCTATCGCGGTGCTGCACGACTACCACGTCCTGGGCAAGCGCATCGTTCACAGCATCTTGCGAACCCTGGGGTACCATATCGTGGACTATGGGCACGGGATTGAGGTTGACATGCTGGTGAAACGGGTGCGCCAGGACCAGATATCCATCCTGCTGCTTTCGACCCTGATGCTCCCCTCCGCCTTTCTGGTGGGCGACGTCAGCCGGCAGTTGAAGGCAACCAACCCGCATATCAAGATTATCGTTGGCGGCGCACCGTTCCGGTTCGATGACCAGCTCTGGCAGCAGGTTGGAGCCGATGCCATGGGGTGCTCTGCCTCCGACGCGATACAATTGATTGACCGCCTGCGCCCCTGACCTGAGTGAACTGCTTGCCGCACTGCTACGGTTGTCTGACAGCCTGCGCCCGCTCTAGAACCAGGCGCAGCATCGCTACCTGCACCGGCTTGCTCACATAATCGTTCATTCCTGCGTCGATGCATTGCTCGCGGTCTCCCGGCATTGCGTTGGCGGTCATCGCAATGATGTAGGGCTGCGGGTAAGCATCCCCGCGAGCGCGGATGTCCCGCGTTGTCTCCAACCCATCCATTCGGGGCATCTGCACGTCCATCAAGATAACATCGTACGCCCGGTGCTTCAGCGATTCGAGCACGTCCTCGCCGTTCGTTGCCAGGTCAGCCTGATACCCCAACCGCTCCAGCAAACGCAGCGCCACCTTCTGATTGAGCGGGTTGTCCTCGGCCAGCAAGATACGGAGTGGACCAGGGAAACGAGCCGTTTCGCCGGACGCAGCGGGGGCGGAGGAGGGTGGTGGAGTAACGGCGATAGCGCTTGAAAAGCCATCCGCCAGCGCCTCGAAGAGGGCCACGGGTTTGATGGGACGGGTCAAAAACCGCTCAACCATCGGCCACTGCCGACGTATTATCTCGCTTTCGCGGGTGAGTGGAACGAACATGATTACGACCGGCGGGTGCTCCCTGCTATCCTTCGGTAAGCGAGAGAACAACGTGCTGATGCCGGGGGCGAAGGTGTGGATATCGAGCACCACTCCATCGAACCTCGCGTGCTGATGCATCGCCTCCAGAACCGAAGGAATGGACGCAACCACCGTCGGCAGCATTCCCCAGGACGACGTGTAGTGCTCCAACAGCGTCCGGTTGGTTGCATACTCGCTGGACATGAGAACGCGACGGTTCTTGAGCCTGTCGAGCCTATTATCCATTGCCATCGGAGCCGGCGCACCTGTTCTGCGGGGCAGTGCATCGGAGGGCGGGAGTGTGGACGGTTCCTGGTCGGTCCCTGGTCTGGTCGGCATGGCTGGCATGGTCATCAGGGTCACGGAGAACGTTGATCCCTGGCCGGGTTCACTCTCGACGCGAATAGTGCCGCCCATCATTTCGATGAGCCGCTTGCAGATAGCCAACCCCAGGCCGGTGCCCCCATAGCGGCGTGCGGTCGAAGCGTCTATCTGGCTGAACGATTGAAAGAGGCGGTGCATCTGATCTGAGGGGATGCCGATGCCGGTGTCGCGCACGCTGAGGTGTACTTCGTACCGGGGTTGGGGGTCGGAGATTGGGGGGCGGTTTTCCGCTTCATCTTCATCCCCAACGCCCGGCCCCTCCAACCCTCCCGTTTCTCGT
>DAOTUF010000545.1:0-3075 GCA_034437495.1 Chloroflexaceae bacterium
ATATTGAAGCGGGGTTGGGACAATGTGCCGCGCAAATGGTGGGAGCCTGGCGATTCAACCAGAAGAAGGGCAATGCAGTCACGGCTATCTATGGGTGTGTGACCACGGGGGAGCACTGGCAGTTTCTCCGGCTGGAGCAGGAGCGTCTCACCATAGACCGCGACCGTTACTACATCAACGAAGTGGGGACCATCCTGGGCGTGTTCCGGACCCTGCTGCTGCGCTACCTCCGACACGCCGTACCGGTGACGAGCGACGAGTGACTGCGGTGCAGAGGGGCCAGGCTCCTTCTCCCTCCCTGTATCCTCGCTGTAACGTCAGGGTGCTATGATTCTGACCGGTCCATAACATACAACATACAGACGCAGACGCAGACGAGTCTGCCGCGTATTGCCCTGGAGCGAGAGCATAGAAAGGTCTGTCCGATGGAAATCTATCTTGATTCTGCCAATCTGAACGATATTCGTGAAGCTGCGAGCTGGGGTATCCTCACCGGCGTCACGACCAACCCCTCACTGGTGGCCAAAGAAAAGGGCGCTGACTTTCGTGAGGTCATCCAGGAAATCGCCACCCTGGTCGCGGGTCCTATCAGCGCCGAAGCCGTCTCGCCCGACGCCGCGGGGATGATTCAGGAGGGGGTGGAGCTTGCGAGCTGGCACCCCAACATTGTGGTCAAAATCCCCTGCACTCCCGAGGGACTCAAGGCGGTCTCCGAACTGGCAAAGCAGGACATTCGCTGCAACGTGACGCTGTGCTTCAACCCCGTGCAGGCGTTGCTCGCGGCCCGTGCGGGCGCATTCCTTATCAGCCCCTTCATCGGGCGCGTAGACGACATCGGCGTCGATGGGATGCAGCTTATCCGCGAAATCCGCGAGGTCTACCAGGACCGCGTCCCCACGAAAATTCTGGCGGCCTCCATCCGCCACCCGCGCCACATCGTGGAGAGCGCCCGCGCCGGTGCCGACATCGCGACCTGTCCCTTCAAAGTGCTTCAGCAGGCCATGAAGCACCCGCTGACCGACATCGGCATCGAGCGGTTTCTGGCCGACTGGCAGAGCCGGGCCTAGCGGCAGCCTGCCGTCCTATCGTACGCGGGTCATGCCTGCTCTGGCTCGTCCGTGCCCAGGAGAAACGCCCGCACCAGTTGATGATACTGGTCGGGCTTTTCCAGCATCGGCACGTGTCCGCACTGGTCAATCCAGACCAGGCGGCAGTCCGGAACCAGTTGCTCGACCACCGCGACCCCGTAGGGCGGCATAATCATATCCTGGCAGGCTCCCACCAGCAAGGTCGGGGTGGTGATTTCTCGGAGCGCATCGTTCACCGTCGGGTTCAGCGCATTGAAAATGCTCTCCAGAGAGGTCCGCGGGTCCATGCGCAGAAAATCGCCAAACCCCTCTCGGAGGATAGCCTCATTCTCGTGCGAAGGAATGGTATAGAAGAAGCGCCACGCCATCGTCTGGTAGATGGAGGGCACATAGCCCGAGAACTGGGGCCGCCACAGCGTCATCCAGGAATGCCACAACCCCATCCAGGGGTGCCACAGCGACATCCAGGGCTGCCACAGCGCCACCGATATCCCCATCTGGCCGAGCATCTGCTCGACCATGCGGCGTTCAAACTCGTTCTGGAAGGTGCTGAAGCAGGTCAGCACCAGCCGCCGAACCCGCTCGGGCCAGCGCGAGGCGACGTAGGCCGCCACGCTCGCCCCAAACGAATGGGCATTCAGGTCAAAGCACTCCGCCCCTATCGCATCTGCAAATTCAATCACCAGGTCGGCCAGGCGTTCGCTGCCGGATTTTTCGGGGAGGGGAGGGGATGCCCCATACCCCGGCAAATCCAGGGCATAGAGATGGGACGTATCGGCAAGGTGCGCGAGCGTCTGCTGCCAGCAGCGGGAGGAGGTCCCCCACCCGTGGAGCAGCACCAACGGAAACCCCGCCCCACTCTGGCGGTATCCTACCGGGCCGTGGGAGAGCGTGAGAGACTGCACGGGAAACGCATCAGCTAGGTACTCCATAGACATGCCTATTATAGCGCAGAACTGGAAAAACCGAAAATCCCCGTGCATTTGCCGTTCATCATTATGAGGGGATGTCGCTTGTCCGATGGCTGAAGGGTGGCAGCGAACATTCTGCACGATGAGAGGAGATATGCTATACTTAGTCTGGCAATAATCAGCAGATCTTTTTCCCTTCGGATAGCGAACTTGTGAGCGACAACCGGGGACCCCAGGTCAGGCACCGCCCTGACGCACCGGGGCAATCAGCAACCCCCTCAACACCGATAGGCAACCCCTGGAAACCAGGCTTGACCGCAGGAGAAGAGGGGGGAAGGTGGTGGCACATGCTGGTCGAACGGGTCAGAGCGCTGGCAGCCTTTGCGCCTGCGCCCATAGTCCAAACCATCTATGCCCGGGCCCTGAAGCAAGAATCCATTGATGAGCACCTGTACCCCCACGCAGAGCGGTCGGAGGGAAGTATTCTCTTTGCCGATATCAGCGGCTTCACGGCACTGACCGAAGCGCTGAGCCGTCACAGTTCGGTCGGGACGGAAGAACTGACGTCCCTGCTGAACCTCTACTTCACCCGCATGTTCTTGCACATCGAGAGCTACGGCGGTCAGATTGTCCGGCTCACCGGCGATGCAATCATTGCGCTCTTTGGGCCGCAAGGTCAAGATCAAAATGAAGATGAAGATGAAGATGAAGATGAAGATGGCCCCTCCGTGAAGGGTTCCCTGCTCCGAGCTATCTATGCCGCTGTTGACTTGCAGGAAACCTCCGCCGAGTTTGAAGACCTCTACACCAGTGTGGGCAAAACCTCCCTGGCGCTGAAAGTCGGCATCGGGGTCGGGAAGCTCTTGGTTGCCCACATCGGTGGGGTCTTCGAACGGTGGGAATATCTCGTTGCGGGAGACGCTATGGAGCAGGCCGCCAGTGCAGAAGAGCAGGCCCACCCGGGCGACATCGTCCTCTCGCAGCAAGCGGACGCCTTGCTCGATGGGGTCCGGAGCCTGGATATCTCGCCCAAGGTGAGGGTATGCGAAAACCGCGAACGCCACGCCCCACCCCAC
>DAOTUF010000546.1:0-16332 GCA_034437495.1 Chloroflexaceae bacterium
ATGGCTCCCGTCATTGATGAAGCGGGGATGGTCATGATTTCTCCCTCCAACACGGCCCCGGCGCTCACCGACCCGGCCACCCACGTCAAAGGGTTCCTGCGCACGGCCCACAATGACACCGTGCAAGGCGCTCTGGCCGCCGAGTTTGCCTACAACGAACTGGGTCTCACCAGCGCCGCTACCATCCACGACGGCAGCATCTACGCCGACCAGCTTGTCAACGTCTTTGCCGAGCGCTTCGAAGAACTGGGGGGTACCGTCGTCGCCCAGGAATCGGTCAACACCACCGACACTGACATGCAGCCGGTGCTGACACGGATTGCCCTGGAGTCGCCGCAGATTATCTACTACCCCATCTTCATGCCGGCGGGGGGCTTCGTCACGCGCCAGGCCAGCGAAGTGGCGGGGTTGGAAGAGGTCGTGTTGATGGGAGCCGATGGCTTGTTCAACCCGGACTTCATCGAAGCTGCGGGCGAGAGCGTTGTCGGAATGTACCTGAGCAACCCCGACCTGACCTCGCTCGGCGCAGCCTACCAGGAGTTTCTGGAGAAGCACCAGACGAAGTACAACGAACCACCGCTCAGCACCTACCACGCCAACGCCTACGACGCGACCATGCTCATCATCAACGCTGCCAAACGGGTAGCGAAGCGGGGCGAAGATGGCACGCTCTACATCCCGCGGCAAGCGCTGCGCGATGCGCTCTATGCCACCGAGAACTACCAGGGGTTGACGGGCAACCTGACCTGCAACGAGAACGGCGACTGTGCCGACCCCTACATCGCGGTCTTTGAGATTGCCTCCGCGGACCTGGAGACGTGGAGTCCGGGCAGCACCGGCCCCGACGCCAACCCGCGGAAGGTCTACCCGTAGGATACGGAGGATACGCAGGATGCGCAGGATGCGCAGGATGCGCTGAGCGCACGTCGCACCAGAACGGGGAGTACCCCGGGCAGACAGGCTTGCGTATCCCCCTCCCCCCTGTTCCCGCTCTCTGGGGACGGGGGGGAGACCCAAGACCCTGACCCCCTGCATCCCGATGGCACCGGGCATGGTATACTAGGTGGGCCGTTTTCTGGAAAGAGATCATAAGCCGGGTTGTGCTTGCGCAGGACAGGGGAGGCGAAACCGGATTGAAGCAGAAACTTGACATTTCGCAGATGATCACCTGGGCCATCGGCGTCGGGTTGCTTGTCATCATCGTGGTGGGTTCGATTGCGATGATTGCCGCGGGGAACTATAGCGGGGCGCAGTGGTTGAGCATCCTGACCTCCGGCGCGGCTCAGGGGGCTATCTACGCCCTCATCGCCCTTGGATACACCATGGTCTACGGCGTGCTTGGCCTCATCAACTTTGCCCACGGCGAAATCTTCATGGGAGGGGCATTCAGCGCCTACTTCCTGGCGGATTTTCTCGATGACCACGCCCTCCAGGGTGTGCGCTTTGTCGAAACCGCCCGGGGAGAGCCGTCGTTCCTGGAGAACCACCCCATCCTGGCGCTGCTGGCGATTTTCCTGCTCTCGGCGGCGGTGTCCACCCTCATCGCGGTCGTGCTCGAACGGGTCGCCTACCGCCCCCTCCACGGGACGCAGCGGCTCATCAAGCTCATCACCGCCATCGGAGCCTCGTTGTTTCTCCAGTATACCTTCCGCGGGTTCTTCGGCTCCGGGGGGGAGGCCTACCCGGACATCGCGCTCCTGGAGGGCCAGTGGTTGGGCACCGAAAAAATCGATGTGCTCATCTTCGTCAGCACGCTGGTGATGCTCGGGTTGCTCTATGCGCTCATCCAGGGCACCCGCACCGGGCGGGCTATCCGCGCCGTCTCGGAAGACCCGGACACCGCTGCCCTGATGGGGATAGATGTCAACCGCACCATCGCCACCACCTTCGCCATTGGCGGCTTTATGGCCGGTATCGCCGGGGTACTCTATGCCCTGAAGTTCCACCAGGTCAACGCCTTTATGGGCTTTGTGCCAGGCATCAAAGCCTTCACCGCGGCGGTGCTCGGTGGTATAGGCAACCTGCCCGGCGCAGCCGTGGGGGGACTGTTCCTGGGGTTGTTCGAGTCGGTCGGCCCCACGCTCATTCTCGACGGGTGGGCCATTATCGTGACGGGTGAGCCGCGGTTCCCCTCTCCCCACCAGTTGAAAGATGTGATTGCCTTTTCCATGCTCGTGCTGATACTTATCTTTCGGCCCACTGGTATCCTGGGTGAGCGCCTGGCAACCAAACGGGTGTAAGGGGAGTAGTCGGGACGAGCTATGGGTGATACAGGTGATACAGGTGATACAGGTCGCATGATGCATCGTGATGAGCAGCAAGCGCAGCAGGGAGCAGGAATGAACGGGCCTCCAGCACCGCCAGCACCAGCACCCACCCCCGCGCCGCTCCTGCGTGAGGGGGTATTCCAGGCCGCAAAAATCGGGTTGATAGGCAGTGCCTTTGCCTGGCACCTCAGCCTGGTGGGAATGATTGAAAGATTTGCCGAGCGCCAGCTCATTGGAGAAGCTATCTCCGTCGGCTATACGATTCTGGCGGTGCTCATGCTGCTGGTCGGCTACCTCACGACCCGTCGCCTCTCCCGCGCCAGCGAAGGGGTGGGCCTCTTCTGTGCTGCGGTGGCGGGTGGGGTCATCGGCGCGATGCTGCTGGTTCTGGCGCTCATCGTCCACGCCTTCGAGATTGGCGATATCTTCATCTTTGCGACCTTCCGCCTGGTCCGGGTACTCCTGGTCGACGCCGACTACCAGGACCAGTTGGATATACTCCAGTTGAGCGTGCCGGTGCTCAGTGGCCTGTTGTTTGGTCTCATTGGCGGCACTTTCGCTCTCATCCCGGCGCAGTGGCGGCGGGTCGTGGTCAGTGCGCTGACTATCACCGCCCTTATCGGGTTGCTCCAAAAAGAACTGGCCCTGTTGCTCCCCCAGGAGTCGCGCCGGTGGTTCTTCACCCGCGAGGGGCTGACCTATGGCGGAGCGGTCATCACCCTGGTCGTCGCAGGTGGGGCTACCTGGGCGCGTTCCTTCTTCCAGTCGCTCCAGGCTCGCCGCGCTCGCACCCGCGCCACGGAGCCAGGCACAGGCACCCTGGCCGGTCGCTCCTGGCAGTGGTGGGTGGGGGTGGCGCTCCTGGCGGTCTTTCTGCTCTCCTTCCCGCTGTGGTCCAAGCCATCTCTGAGCAACGCCGCCAACCGCGTCGGATACTACATGGTGATGGGGTTGGGGCTGAACATGGTGGTGGGGTTGGCGGGGATGCTCGACCTGGGCTTTGTGGCGTTCTATGCCATCGGAGCCTATACGATGGCCATTCTGACCTCGCCCGATGTCGGAAGCTCCCTCTTCCACACCCCCCACGGCGGGGGGTTGCTCAATTTCTGGGAGGCGCTCCCCTTCTCGATGCTGACCGCCGTCATCGGGGGGGCACTCCTGGCGCTGCCCATCCTGAAGATGCGCGGTGACTACCTGGCCATTGCAACCCTGGGCTTCGGAGAGATTATCCGTATCGTGGTTGGTTCGGATGCGCTCCGACCCATCACCTACGGCGCACAGGGCATCCGCAACATCGACCGCCCCGAAGTGACCCACGCCGCTATCACTATCCTGAACTGGTTCGGCATTGACCATATTGACGGGTTCTTCACCGTGGTGCGCGAGAGCAGCCAGTACCTCTATGTCGTCATCGAAAACCGCCTGGTCATCGATGATTCGCAGAAGTTCTACTACCTCATCCTGGCGGCCTGTGTGCTGGCGTGGGTTATGGCCAGCCGCCTGAAGTATTCGCGGCTCGGGCGGGCGTGGATGGCCATTCGGGAAGATGAAGACGTCGCCCAGGCTATGGGCATCAACCGCGTCAACACCAAGCTGTGGGCCTTTGTGCTCGGCGCGTTCCTGGGAGGGTTGAGCGGTGGGGTCGCCTCTTCCTACGTCCAGTCGGTGGTTGCTCGCAGCTTCGACCTGTGGATCTCGATTAACGTGCTCTGCCTCATTATTGTCGGTGGGATGGGGAGCCTGCCGGGGGTGCTGGTCGGCTCGCTGGCAATGATTGGCCTGCCCGAACTCCTGCGCGGCTTCGATGAATACCGGATGCTCATTTATGGCGCGGTGCTGGTGGTCATGATGCTCTACCGTCCCCAGGGTCTCTGGCCAGACACGCTGGTATCACGCGAAGCCCAGGAGCACCCCCCTCCTGCCGACCCCGACCTCGCACCGCCCGACGCGGATGCCCCCGACGAGGGGGGTGGGCAGCACACCGCACCAGCACCACCAGGGGAGGACGAGAACCAGTGAAGACCTCGCCAGACAGAGCAGTGGACGCCATGCTGGTGGCCCACAAAGTCACCAAACGGTTTGGCGGGTTGGTCGCCATCCGCCAGCTTCACCTGAGCGTCCGCGAAAAGACTATCCACAGCGTTATCGGGCCGAACGGGGCAGGCAAAACGAGCTTTTTCAACTGCGTGACCGGCTTCTACACCCCGGAGGAAGGGCGTATTCTCTTTCTCAATGACCCCATTCAGGGGTTGCGCCCGGACCAGATTTCCCGCGCCGGCATCGCCCGCACCTACCAGAACATTCGCCTGTTTGCGAACCTGCCCGTCCGAGAAAACGTCATCGTCGGGATGCACGGGCACCTGCGGGCAAACCTGCTGGATACGCTCCTGCGCACCCCGCGCTACCGTCGGGAGGAGCGCGAGGCGCGAGAAGAAGCCCGCCGGCTGCTGGTGTTTGTCGGGTTGGAGGGGCGAGAGACGGTGCTGGCCCGCAACCTCCCCTATGGCGACCAGCGGCGGCTTGAAGTCGCCAGAGCGCTGGCCCTGCGCCCGCGCCTGCTGCTGCTCGATGAACCTACCGCCGGGATGAACCCCCGCGAAACTGACGCCATGACCGGGCTGATCTATCGCCTGCGCGATGAGCTAGCGATGACCATTCTGCTCATCGAACACGATATGAAAGTAGTCATGAACATTTCCGACATCGTGACGGTGCTGGACTTTGGAGAGAAAATCGCCGAGGGAAGCCCGGACGAGGTCCGCTCCGACCCGCGGGTCATCGAAGCCTACCTGGGAAGCGGGGCCGTCACGGAAGCCGCTACCAGCAATACCGGACGAGGCTGACATACATGCTCACCCTGAACCACGTTCACACCTACTACGGGCACATCCACGCGCTGAAGGGCATTTCGCTGACCGTCAACGAAGGGGAAATCGTGACGCTGATTGGCTCCAATGGGGCCGGGAAAACGACCACCCTGAATACGATCAGCGGGCTGAACCACCTTCGAGCGGGTGAAGTTCGGCTGGATGGGCAGCGCATCGACCACCGCCCACCCCACCAGATTGCGCGGCTTGGCGTATCGCAGGCTCCCGAAGGGCGAAAGATTTTCGGGCGGATGAGCGTGCTGGAAAACCTGGAGATGGGAGCCTTCAACCGCACCGACCAGGAGGGCATCCGCCAGGACCGCGAACACGTGCTCACGCTCTTCCCCCGCCTGCGCGAGCGGTTGCACCAGGCCGGGGACACGCTCTCCGGCGGCGAACAACAAATGCTGGCTATCGGGCGGGCGCTCATGAGCCGTCCCCGCATCTTGCTGCTTGATGAGCCTTCGATGGGGCTGGCTCCCATTCTCGTTGACCAGATTTTCGAGATTATCCAGAATATCAACCGCGAAGGCACGACCATTCTGCTTGTGGAGCAAAACGCCCAGATAGCCCTTTCTATCGCCACCCGCGGCTACGTGCTGGAGACGGGGAGCATCGTGCTGGAGGGCCCGGCCTCCCGCTTGCTTACCAGTCCGCAGGTGCGCGAAGCCTACCTGGGAGGGTAAACACCCTCTCCCCGCCTCACGGTGCAGCATCCGCCACCACCACCCGGTTCCGCCCGGCGGCTTTGGCGGCGAGGAGGGCCCGGTCTGCGGCGCGGACGAGGGACTCCCTCGTTGTTCCATGCTCCGGGAAGCAGGCGACCCCGAGCGAAATGGTAATCGTCCCCAGGGAAACCCCCTGGTGGTCAACCTGCATACTCCTAATGTCCTCGCACACCTGCTCGGCTCGCCGGTGGGTTCCCTGCAACGAGGCATCGGGCAGAATCAACGTAAACTCCTCACCCCCATATCGGCAGGCAATATCCTGACTGCGCGTGCATTCGCGTAGAAAGCTCCCCATCTCGTGCAGGAGCGCATCCCCCGCATCGTGTCCATACGTATCGTTGAACCGCTTGAAGTGGTCGATGTCCAGCATAATGACCCCGACGGTGCTCTGATATCGCAGGGCCCGCTGGATTTCCCGTTCGAGCGTCTCGTCCAGGTAGCGGCGGTTGAAGAGTTCGGTTAGCGGGTCGCGGATAGACTGATTGCGGAACTGCTCTCGAAGCTGAAGGTTTGCCAGGCTCAGCGCCAGGTGCCCCGCCACCATGACTGCCAGTTTGCTGCGGCGGTCGAGGCTCCGTCGGGGATCGGGCGGGTCGCCAGAAACCGTCAGCGTGCCCAGGACTTCATTCTGGGCCATGAGCGGGACACACACGTATGACGATGGCCTGGAGTCTTCCATGTGGGTGCAGCACTGGTCAGGGCCGGAAGCCCCCACCCGATAGGTATAGGTGCGACCTTCGGTCAGCGCCCCACACTCGTCGGGCGCAAAGACGCGGATAGTGGGTGGGGGAGCGCCCCAGACGGCGACGGCTTCGACCAGGCCGCGGGAGGCGTCCCGCAGGTAGAGCGCTCCGGCAAAGTCGGCAAAGAGCCGCGAAGCAAATTGTTCCGCCACCAGGTAGGCTTCCTCCACGGTCGCGCAGGTCTGGAGGGCCGTGCTCATCTCGTTCAGCAAGGTCATATCGGTGTTGTGCTGCTCCAACTCGGCCACGGAGAGCCGCAGTTGTTCGTTGGCTTCGCGCAGCCATTTTTCGGCGTTCACCCGGTCGGTGATATCGCGCCCGACGGCCTGGACTTCGAGCGTCTGGCCTTCCGCGTTCTTGATGGCCGTATATTCCCACCCGAACCAGCGCAGCCCGTACCGCGTGTGGATGCGGTCCTCAAGGTAGGCGCGGTAGGGCGGCGTTTCCAGCTTTGCCACCGTTTCGAGCAGGCGGGGTACATCGTCGGCGTGGACGTGCAGACCGAAGGGTCTGCCACGCAGTTCGTGGTAGGGAGTGCCAAGGATGGCGCAGTAGGCATCATTCACAAAGCTGCAATGTCCCTCGGCGGTAAACCGCACGATGCAATCGTGCTGCGACTCGACCATACTCCGGTAGCGCTGCTCGCTCTCGCGGAGCATCTGCTCCACCTGCTTCGTGTCGGTAATATCGCGCGATGCGCCGATCACGTGCCGCATCGTCCCGTCCGGATCGCGTTTGAAGACCCGTTCGAAGGTCGCAAACCAGCGCCAGGCTCCATTGGCGTGGCGGGTGCGGCTTTCGTAGGCGATAACGTCGTGGTCGCCGGCGCAGGTGAGGGAGCGGCGGCGGCTGTCGATGACCCGGCGGTCGTCGGGGTGGATCAGGATATCGACCACATCGGTCCCCATTCGCTGAAGAGCGCCAGCGGTGTACCCCAGGGCCCGCACAATCTCCCGGTTGGCATAGACGTAGCGCTGCTCAACCACATCGAAGATGTAGATGATGTCGGTGGTCAGGTCCAACGTGCGCTGCATGTGGTACAGCCGTTCCCGCAGGGCCGCTTCTTGCTGCTGAAGCTGGTAGTAGGTGGCCTCCAGTTCGGTCGACCGCTCGGCAATGCCCTGCTCAAATGATTGAAGGAGGCGGTGGGTCTGAATCGTGGGGGCTGCCAGACCTATCAGGGCCCGATAGACCGCCACTTCGTGGTCGGGAAAGGTCCGCGGCGTCTCCCAGAAAAAGACCAGGAGACCCACCCACTGGCTGGCCTGCCGCAGGGGGAGAACGACATGGGCAGACCAACCGGACTGGATGAGGGAGCGGCGGATTGGGTCGTCCAGTTGCTCGCTCTTCGTAACGTCGGCCATCACCACCGGCTCGTGCTGGCTCGATACCCACGGATGGGGGTGGGGAAAATCGGGCAGCGGGAAGCGGGTCTTCAGCGGCAGGCATGCCCGTCCCGGTCGGCTCCAGGTTGCAACCACCTCCGCCTCCACCGGGTCTCCCATTTCGTTCACCTGGAGGGAGCAACAGGCCGCGCCCACAGCGCCGGCCTCCCGCGCGGGGCGGGCAAGCACGCGGACAACCTCGGCCTCATCGTCTGCCGCAGCAAGTTCTTGCCCGAGGGGGTACAGCGCGAGGAACGCCTCCGCCACACTCAGGCGCGACTGGTGCGCTGCAAGGCTCTGCTCCAGTTCGGCAATGCGGTGGCAGAGCCATCCGTTGTCGCCCATGGCTCCCTGGACCTGGTTGTCGGGTATCGAGTTGGTGTTTGTGGTGTTTCCATTCATCGTCGTCTCCTTCGGGCGGTAGGGGTATCAGAAGTGATAGGGCGGTTCCACCATGTGCTGGTGCTCTTTCAATGGCCCTTCGCTCTTTTCGGTCTTTTCCTTCTCCCCGTTTTCCATCAGCACGAGCTGACGGGCCACTTCTTCAACTGCAACCCGCTGCTTGCGGTAGAAATCCGATTCGCTCATGGCCAGGCGGCTGGTCACATCGCGGATGCGCTTTCCCTGCAAGAACCGCAGTTCCAGGATATTGTAGAGGATCCACTCCTGGGCCGACGGGTCAAGCTGGTCGTCGGGGCGCAGGTTGTTGATAGCCTGCCGCAGCACCGCCTGGAGCGCCCGGGTGGGGCTTCCGCCCTCTTCGTCAATCAGGCGGCGGACCATACGCAGCTCCAGGAGCGGGCTGTCCGAGAGCTTCGGCCCCCCCCAGTAGTGCGCAAGCGCATCCTTGACCAGGCGGGGAAACTTGGGGTCCAGCGAGACATCGGTGTCGAGCGTATCCAGCGAGGCGGACGTTGCCTGGTCGAGCCGCGTCGTCAGGTGTTGGAGCGACTGCACGCCCGGGTCGAGGCTGCGCAGGGTTTCGAAAATACGCTGCTGCATATGTACGGTGGTCAGGGCCAGCTCCATATGGTGCGCAATCACATCAATGAGATGACGCGATTCGGGCGGGACCGGTTCCTCACAGGCTCCTTTGCTATCCTGAGCGCGAGCGACACCGAGCGCCCCCAGAAATAGCCCATCCGGGCTGCGCAGCGGCAGCAGCCAGAAGCAGTTGCACGGCAGCGCCCCGGTGTGGGGGGGGACGCCGGGGGTGGGCATGGTTTCCCGGTCAAGCTGCTGCATCAGGTCACTGAGGGGGTGTTCGGCTACAAACTGCTTGATGCGGTGCCGCGACCCACACAACACCTTGACCGTGTAGCCCTCGCGCCCCGGCCCCACCACAAAGCCCGTCTCAGTATGCAGGGCCCCGCAGACCGCTATGAGGGTGTTTTCGAGCAGTTGGCGCAGGTCGGTGCCCGTGAAGATGCTGCGCGGCAGGTTGCGCAGGTAGTCAATCTCTTCCTGGTCCTGCATATAGACCAGGGCATCCAGGTAGGGGCGGGTGCGGCTGATAAAGATGGGCATCATCACCGTCATAATCATCACCGCGAAGGTGATGAGGGTGTCACCGGGCAGGCCGAGCAGCGTGTCGAGCCAGGGGACCATCTGGAAGCAGAGGATGATGGTCACGCCGACCACCGGCCCATACAGCCCCCACCGGATGAAGTCCTGCTTGATGAGGCGGTCGGGCATAAAGACCCCCTGAAATCCCACGCTGTAGGTCATGACCGTCACGGTGACGATGACGACCAGGTTGACCAGCGAGAGGGCAATGAGCGAGATGTCTTGCGAAAAAAGCAGGTCTCCCCCGGCCACGACGAGGTAGGGGAAGACGCCCAGACCAGGCCCGAGAAAGGTATTTCTCAGGTAGGTCAGACGCCGCCGCAGGGTGGGGGTCAGGGCGTTCTGGCGGGCGCGGGTGATGGCCTGGAAGGTAATCAGCAGGCTCCCGAAGAAGAAGGCCGTATAGCCCCAGAAGAGCGGCCCGGCCTGAAACTGGGCCAGAATGCTCCGGGAAATCCCCCCCTGCACGACCAGGTCCGTTGAGGTGGCCAGCCAGAAGAACAGCACGCTCCCACTGTAGCACCCCATCACCGACCAGCGCCGCTGGTAGCGCTGACCGTTGCCCCGGCTGGCTCGGAGGAGCGCCATGGAGAGGTGGATGTAGGCCGCGGGGACGAGGGAGATACCAAGCCACTGGAGGCGCAGAAGGAACTGGATGGTCTCCGGGCGTTCGGCGCGTCCTATCAGGACATCGCCTCCATAGACAATCGTCACATTCAGCAAGAGCATACAGATAGCTCTGGCGGTATCGTTGCGCCAGTTGTGGAGGGCGATGTAGGCGAAGAGCGAGAATGAGACAATCAGAACGGCGGCGATGAGTAGTTCGTTTACCTGAAGCAATCCATGAGTCATCATACGAGGATTATACCATGGCAGTCATTTGCTGTTCCCTCGCCTCCCCACCAGCGCGGGCAGAACGGGGGTTGAGATCACGCGATGAAATCGCGCACCTTGTCGAAAGATGTGGCTCTGTGCTACACTATAACTATAACATGGGTAACATGGGTGTTGGAGAGGTTCATGAGTTACACAAGCACTATCCTGATCGTTGATGATGAGCCAAGCAGTCGGGAGGCCCTCGAATCGCTCCTGACCAACCAGGGGTATCATCTCGCCTTCGCCGGCACGGGCGCAGAAGCCCTGAACCTGGCTGGCCAGTTGATGCCCGATTTGATGTTGCTCGATGTGATGATGCCCGGTATGGATGGGTTCGAGGTCTGCCGACGGCTCCGCGCCACTCCCCGCATTTCAGACATCCCGGTGATTATGGTGACGTCGCTGGACGACCGGGACTCGCGCCTGGAGGGAATTGAGGCGGGGGCCGACGATTTCATCTCCAAGCCCTTCGACCGCATTGAACTGCGGCTGCGCGTACGCACCGTCACCCACCTCAACCGCTACCGGCGGCTGGTGAACGAGCGCACCCGCTTTGAGTGGGTTATCGAGCAGGCCCGCGACGGCTTTGTCATTGTGGATGAGCACGATACCATCCAGTATGCGAACGCCCAGGCCCGCCGCTATCTCAACCTTCCTCCGCCTTCTTCGCAGGAGGACCACCTGCTCCCCTCCACCGAATCCTTTCTGACCCTGGTCCAAAAACACTACCACTGCGAACCACAGGAAGCCTGGCAAGCCCGGCGGCTCCTCCCCGACGAGGAACAGCGGGGGCCTTTGGCTCCAGAGGAGGAGGAGGGCCCCGACCCGGACACCCTGTGCTATCTGGTGCGCCCGGAGACCTCGCGTTCCCAGACCTTGTGGCTCCAGGTCGATTGTCTCGACCTGCCGACCGGTGCGAGGGAAGAGAAGCTCATTCGGATGCGCGATGTCACCGAACCCATCACCCGCCAGCGCCAGATGTGGACCTTCCACTCCCTGGTGACGCACAAGCTCGGCGCACCCCAGGCCTGCCTGGTCAATAGCCTCCACCTGCTCCAGAATGGTTCCACTACCCTCTCCCCGCAGGATGTCGCAGAGTTTACCGACATTGTCTTTCAAAGTGCGCAGCGCCTTTGCTCCCAGATTCAGGAGGTGCGCAACTACCTGAAGATGCCCGAACTGGCGCTCCCCGGCAGTGAGTATCCTCTTGCCAGTATTCACCAACTCATTGAGCACATCAAGCAGGAAATGGACCTGGACCCTGTGACCGTGACCGGCTGCGAATCGCTGGATGCCCGGCTGGTGCTTTCGCACCAGGCTGTTGAAGTGATGCTCCGCGAGGTGCTGGAGAATGCGCGGAAGTTCCACCCCACCCATACCCCTACCATCACCATTGCCATTGCCTGTTTGCCGACCCGTGCGGTGAGTATCCAGGTTATGGACGATGGCACGACGCTCTCGCCGGGGCAGCTTGTGAAGGTCTGGACACCCTACTACCAGGCGGAGAAAGGGTTTAGCGGGAGTGTCCCCGGGATGGGGTTGGGTCTGGCGATGATAGCCTCGCTGCTCTGGAGTGTCGGGGGGACCTATTCGATGACCAACCGCGAACCGGGGCCGGGCGTGGTGGTCGAACTGGTCATACCACTGGCCCAACAAGATACCGCTGAACCATCCGGGTGAGTTTCTGCAAGCTGACCGGCTTGCTGACATAGTCGCTGGCCCCGGTCGTCAGGCAGCGCTCGCGGTCGCCGGGCATCGCCAGCGAGGTCAGCACGATGATGGGAATAGCTGGCAGGTCCGGGATGGCGCGAATCTGGCGAATGGCCTCCATCCCATCCATAACGGGCATCTGGATGTCCATCAGGATGAGCGCCGGACGGTGAAACCGGGTTTGCTCAATGGCTTCGAGGCCATCGCGGGCTATCACCACCTGGTAGCCGTGGGAGCGCAGGTAGTCACTCATGACGGTGATGCTGGTGTCGTTGTCGTCAACGAGCAGGATGAGGGGCGGCGAAGCTCCCTCCCCCCCCGGCCTCACCGGGAGGACGTGATGATTGTGATTGATTGCATTCCCCGACCGCTCCGCGTAGCAGCAGACCAGACCGTGACAGACGGCAGCATCCCCGTCCTTTGCCCCAACCACCCCATTCCCCTGCCACGGGAGCGAAACCGTGAAGCGGCTCCCCTTGCCGACCGCGCTTTCCAGTGACACACAGCCACCGTGGAGGTCGGTGAGACGCGCCACCATCACCAACCCCAGGCCCGTTCCCTGGTACTGGCGTGACAGGCTGCTGTCTATCTGGACGAACGGCTTGAAGAGCAAGCTGCTTTCCCGGGCGTCAATCCCGATGCCCGTATCCCAGACGGTGAAATGGACTGTGCCCTCCGCGGTGTCTCCCCGCACTTCCAGGCCGATAGCCCCCCCATCGGGCGTGAACTTGACGGCGTTGCTCAGCAGGTTGACCAGGATTTGTTTCAAGCGGCGTTCGTCGGCATACATCGTCTGGATGGTCTCATCGAGGTGGTGCGAGAGGCGCAGGTGTTTCTTCTGGGCCGCCTCCCGGATGAGCTTCAGGCTGGCGTGGCACACGGTCTCAATGACGACCGGCCCGGGCCGCAGCACGACCTTCCCGGCCTCGATTTTGGCAATGTCCAGGATGTCGTTAATCAGGTCGAGCAGGTGGCGGCCACTCTCTTCTATCGTGCGCAGCGAGTGGCTTTGCTTCTCGCTCACGGGGCCATAGACTCCCTCCTGGAGCGATTCGGAGAGGGTGAGAATGGCATGGAGGGGGGTGCGCAGTTCGTGGCTCATCATAGCGAGAAACTCGTCGCGGGCCCGCACGGCGCGGCCCAGTTCGACGTTGATGGCTTTCAGGTCGGCGGTGCGCTCTTCCACAAGCCGCGCCAGCGATGCCCGCTCGTTTTCCAGCGTTGCTTCGGCCCGCTTGCGCTTGAGAAACTGGCTGATTTGCTGCCCGATATCGGCCATCATCTCCGAGAGTACGCCATCGAAGGGACGGGCAGACTGGTAGAAGAAGCACATCACCCCTTCGCTGTTCTCGCCGGTGCCCACCGGGAAGGCAAACGAGCTGTGCAGCCCGGCCTGCGCCGCCTCCGCCACCCGCACGAAATGGGGGTCGGTGGTCACTTCGCTCACCCAGTCGGGTTGGCCGCTGGTCCACACCCTCCCTGGCAAGCCGACTCCGGGCGCGAAGGTATGGGAAGGCGTGACCCGGGTAAACGCACTGGTTGCCAGCGCTGGCTCGGACCAGAGGGCCGTCCGGTGCAGCACGCTGGTGGTCGGGTGTATCTGCCACATCTCTCCGAACTGCCAGTCAAGCCCCTGACAGATGACCTGGAGCAGCCGGGGGATAGCTTCGCCAATGGTCGCCGCTTCTGCCAGCACACGGGTTACGGCAAGTTGCGTGGCCTGACGCGCTTCGATTTGCTTGTGTTCGGTGATATCGGTGGAGATGCCCCCCACTGCATAGACCCGTCCGCGCTTGTCATAGAGCGGAAATTTAACGACGTGGTGGGTGAAGGTGGCCCCATCAACAGTGTATTGCTCTTCGATGTGCAGGGGAGCGCCGCTGGCTACCACCTGCCGGTCCTCTTCCTCCCAGATGGCAATCCGATCGATGGGAAAGAGGTCTTCCTGCTGGTGGCCGCGCATCTGGTCGGGGGACTGGTCGAACAGGGAGGCCAGGCAGCGGTTGATGAGCAGAACCCTTCCCCGCGTATCTTTGACAAAGATGTAGGCTGGCGAGTGGTCAATGATATCTTGCAACAACGCCTGGTTTTCGCGCAGTGCTTCTTCGACCCGCTGGCGCTCGGCTACCTCGTCCTGCAACACGCAGTTGGCTTCGAACAGCGCCGCCGTCCGGCTGGCAACGCGCTGTTCCAACTCGCTGCGGGCCTGCTGCAAGGCGTCTTCGGCGCGCCTCCGCTCCATAATCTCTGCCTGCAATGCCTGGTTGGTTTCGGAGAGGTCGGCGGTGCGTTCGTTCACCAGGTCTTCCATATGGCAGTACATGGATTGGAGCGATGCGGCCATCTGGTCAATAGCCGCCGCCAGATGGCCCGGCTCGTCGTTCGTATAGGGCAGTCCTGTGCGCGTTTCCAGGTGTCCGCTGGCTAGCTGCCTGGTTGCCTCCACCAGTTGCGTAATGGGGCGAACCACCAGCCACGTCCCGCCAGCCCAGGCCAACCCCAGGGCGACCATCGTGACCAACCCGAGCACCAGCAAATCCTGTTGCAGCAGGGTGTTGACCTCGGAAAAGGCGATGTTCTGTGGGGTGCTCACGATGACCCAGGCTCCGTCAATGTTGCTGCTGAGGGGGGTAAAACCGGTGAGGTAGGTCTGCTGGTCGTCCCCCTGTTCTCGCCCTCGTCGGGTTCCTCGCTCTGGCTCCGGCCCTTGCAGCGAAGTCTTCGTCACGCCTGCGCCCTGCGCCCGGACCGTCTCCAGCAGGGCGGCGTCCGGGAGCGGCTTTCCGACCCACGGCTCCGGGTCGGGGAGGTGGACCAGAACCGTCCCGTTGCGGTCGATGACCCGGACGACCGTCCCGGGTGGAACCGGTCGGGAGGCGATGTACTGGCTGAGCCAGTCCACCCGCAGCCCTGCCATAATCACTGCCGTGACTTCGCCGCCTTCATGTTCATAGATGGGGAGACTCACCCCGATACCAGGCAGGCCACTCAATCGCCCGATGGTGTATTCTCCCAGGGCAAGGGTGCCAGGCTCGGCCTGCATTGCCCGCTGAAACCACGGACGGTCGGCGTAGTTGGGGAGGGGGGTGGGAAAGGGGAGCGGCGAACAGGTCAGGTCTCCCTGATGGTTGACGACGTAGAAGCCGGTGTACTGGGGGTAGTGCTCGTGCAGGGAGGCCACCAGTTCATTGCATGCCTCAGTCTGCTGGTTGCGCACGGCGGGAAGGAGCGACAGCGCCAGGAAGAGTTGCCGGGTGGTTTCGATGTGGCTATCGTGCTGCATCGAGACGGACCGCGCCAGTTCAAGCGCCCCCGACTGGACCCGTTCCTGGTTGTCCTGGTAATGGTTCGCTGCCCGCATCAGGGTCAGCCCGGTCAGGGGAACCACCACGACGAGCACCAGCAGCATCAGACGGGTCCGCAAACCTGATACTGACATCGGACTGTTTCCCTTCTGTTCCTTACTCCTGGGGATAGACTGTGCTCCCTTCTCGCTTCTGTTCTCTGGCCGTGGAGGGAGGGGGTAGGGCCCGTCTCTGCAACAAAGATACGTGTATCCCTAGCTTACCAGATTTACACCGCAGATGCTATTCGTACCTATACGTAATTCCCGGAGAATCTCCCGCCGGTCCCGGGAGCCTGCCCGATTCTGGAGGCTGCCTGGTGTCTGGTTCCCCGTTCCCTTTGCTGGTCGGGGCTTACGCGGTGGGTGGGGGCCGCATTTTGGGAGGACAGGCCCGCAATGGCGCAGGTGGGTCTTCCCCATCACGAATAACGGTAGTCCTGAACACAAGCGTGATGTGGTATACTAGGGGACGTAGCCTGCTCATTGCGCTGGCAGCAGCGAAGGTTTGAGTCAACGACCACCCGCTGAAGCGGGTGGCTTGTGAAGAGCAAGCCGACGTTGACCAGTTCGCCCGTAAGGGCAGTCGATAAGGAGGTCACGAGACCCTGGGGTGCGTTGCCAGCTCCAGGCCCTCTCGCTGGTCGTTAAACAGGTAGACGGTCTCTGCCAGTGCGGTCAGCACGACAAGCCTCCCTATCTGAACGAGGCACACGTTACCGCCGCAAGGCGAGTGGGTTTGCTGGTTTTCCTGTCGTAAGGCGAAAAACCAGCACAGGACGACATGGTGGAACGTTTGGAGAACAGAAAGGAGGACGGCAGCGCTTCCTCCACCCGCTCAAGCAGG
>DAOTUF010000547.1:0-3212 GCA_034437495.1 Chloroflexaceae bacterium
GAGCGGGCCTGGGGCTGGCAACGCACCCCAGGGTCTCGTGACCTCCCTATCGGTTGCTCCGAAGAGCGAACTGGTCAACATCGGCTTGCGCTTCACAAGCCACCCGCTTCAGCGGGTGGTCGTTGACCCGTGCTTCTCCTCCCACGATCAATAGTCAATATCAAACCGATCTTTACCTCCGGGTCGTCTGGCTTGCCAGCCCGGACGGGAACGTCCCAGTTTTATAGTAGAACCTGAATGGAGCACTGTCAAGCCCGGGAGCGCAGACATTCTGCCCTCCGGTCCGTTCCCCCTGGGGTGTGCAAACCTGTGCTCCTTGCATCATCCCTGGTATTCGCGTATCATTGATGTAGTAAAGAAAGAAGAAAACAAAGAAAGGAACCCTGTCCTATGCCTCCTCTGTCTGAACAACCCCCAACCCCCAACCGGCTCATTCACGAACCAAGCCTCTATCTGCGTCAGCACGCCTATAACCCTGTGGACTGGTACCCCTGGGGAGCCGAGGCGCTCCAGAAAGCCCGTCAGGAAGACAAACCGATTCTGCTGAGTATTGGCTATTCGGCGTGCCACTGGTGCCACGTGATGGCCCACGAAAGTTTCGAATCCCCCACGAGCGCCGCCCTGATGAACCAGTCTTTTGTGAATATCAAGGTGGACCGCGAAGAACGCCCTGACCTGGATACCCTCTATATGACCGCCGTCGTTTCGATGACCGGGCGGGGGGGGGTGGCCCATGACCCTCTTCCTCTTTCCCGATGGAACCCCCTTCTATGGCGGAACCTACTTCCCCCCCGATGAGAAAGCCGCGGCATATGGGATGCTCAGCTTCAACCAGCTCTTGAGCCGCATAGCCGAAGCCTACCACACCCACCGCGAGCAACTGCGCGATACCGGCCACACGTTGATTGGGCACATCCAGCGCAGTCAGGGGGAGCCAGTGGGCGGAACCCCCGCTCGACCGGGCACCCTGACCCCGGAGGTGCTGGAACATGCGGTTGCCAGATTGAAGCAGGACTACGACCCGCGCTCCGGCGGGTTTGGCGGTGCGCCCAAATTCCCCCAACCGATGAACCTGGAATTCCTGCTGCGCTGTTCTGAACGCACGGGCGATAGGGAGGCCCGGGCAATAGTGGAGCACACCTTGCATGCGATGGCGAGCGGGGGGATATATGACCACCTGGGGGGAGGATTTCACCGCTACAGCGTTGACGACAGGTGGGAAATACCCCATTTTGAAAAAATGCTCTATGACAACAGCCTGCTGGCGCGGCTCTACGCCGAGGTATTCCAGGTCACGCAGGAGCCGTTCTATCGGCAGGTTGCCGAAGACACCCTGGCCTACCTGGTGCGGGAGATGCGCCACCCCCGCGGAGGGTTCTACAGCACCCAGGACGCCGACAGTGAAGGGAGAGAGGGAGCGTTCTTTGTCTGGGGCTTCGAAGAAGTCCGCGAAGCCCTGGGCGCAGATGCCTCCCTGTTCTGTCAGATCTACGGGATAACGGTGCAGGGCAACTTTGAAGGACAGAACGTCCTGCACCTGCCGCACCCGCTGGAAGAGGTAGCCCGCGTGACGGGCCGGTCGGTGGAGCATCTGAAGACCGTGGCCACCCGGGGGCGCGACCGGCTGTGGTCCCTTCGGGAGCAGCGGGTCCGACCGGGGCGCGACGAGAAAGTGCTCACGGCCTGGAACGGCCTGGCTCTCCGGGCGTTTGCCGCAGCGGCGACAGCCTTCGACCGCCCTGACTACCTGGATATCGCCCGTCATACGGCTGATTTTCTCCTGCAACACCTTCGCCGCGCCGATGGGCGAGTGCTTCGAAGCTGGGCCGACGCCCATCTACCAGAGAACGAGCAGGCCGCTCCTGCGCCCATTCCTGGCTACCTGGAAGACTATGCCCTTCTGATTGATGGCCTGCTGTCCCTCTATAGCGTGGATGGGCAGCGACATGGAAGCGCCCGCTGGCTGGACACAGCCCTTGCGCTTGCTGATGAGATGCTGGCCCTCTTCTGGGATGACGACCTGGGAGGGTTCTACGACACCGCGCACGACCACGAGCAACTGGTGCTGCGTCCCCGCGACGTGAGCGACAACGCCACCCCCTCCGGTCACTCGGTGGCGGTCGAGGTGCTGCTCCGGCTCGCCGCCCTGACCGGCAACGAAACCTATCGCGCTCGCGCCGGGCAGGTGTTGACCAGCCTGTCCCCCTCATTCCAGCGCATACCCGCCGCGTTTGGTCGGTTGCTAGGTGCGGCAGACTTTGCGCTGGCGCGGGTGCGTGAAGTAGCTCTGGTGGGCAACGGGGACGCCGCCGATATGCAGGCATTGATGGAGGTTGTCCTTCGCCCCTACCGTCCCTCCGTGGTCGTGGCCTACGCGACGGGCGAGGAAACGCAGGAGGACCCCCGGCTTCCGCTGCTCCAGGGGCGCAAGATGACAGATGGCAAGGCAACGGCTTATGTCTGCGAACATTTTACCTGTTCGCTCCCTGTAACCGACGCAGAGGCCCTACGGCAGCAGCTTGCGGAATGACCGACCGTCCGGCGTGGGATGGTCGAGAGGTTAGCTGGTTGGCGGCGGCTCTTTCTCGCCCTGCTCACGTGGCCCGGCCATCCTCCGTGCTCGTCCCGATTCGACGCGCCACAGCCACGCCATAGCCACCAGCGACCCGCCCGCCAACCCGATACCAAGCAGCAGCAGCCGGTCATGAGGCCAGAACGGTTCAAGGGGCGCAAGGTTCACGGCGATGCTCAGCGAAGGCGGGGCCGGTCGTTCCAGGGGGGTTGGTCGGGTGGTGGGGGTGGCCGGTCCGCGGTAGGGGTGGCCCGGCGCGGGTTGGTAGTGGTAGGAGCCTCCCTCGCCATTGCTCGTCCTGCTCCCGCTGGACTGGAACGACACCGGTTGGAGAGGCAGGGCCGCTGGTGCGGTATGCGAGCGGGTCAGGGTGGTGGTTGAAGAAACGGGGGCGACCCCCGCGGGCGTGCCTGGTCCTGGTCCGGGCTGCGGACCAGGCAAGACAGACGGGACAGACGAGACAGACGGAGCAGCAGGTATGGGAGCCGGTCCAGGGTCGTGGGCCGGCTCTGGCCGGCCCGACGTGTCGGGCACAGGCTCGCCGGGCGCTGGTGAAGCGGTCTCCTGCTCCTGAGCCGGCGGGTCTCCGCTGGACTGGTCCCGTACGGCAGCAGAGGGAGTGGGCGATACCCGTGGGAGC
>DAOTUF010000548.1:0-3307 GCA_034437495.1 Chloroflexaceae bacterium
ACATCCGTTGCATAGGCCTTGCGTGGTGTCGTCATTCCTTTTCTCCTTTTCGGTATCCTATCGCTCAAAAATGGTCGAAACGATTATACCACAAAGGTTTAATACCAAATGCCCTCTAAAATGGACCCAATAGGAAACACCCGTTACAGGATACCTGTTCCTCCCCCCGCCTGCTGCTACGATGACACGGTTCGTGGTCGAAATAGCACAAACAGCCTCTTTTTCATCGCACGGGGGCTTGGGGGCAGCGCCCCCAAATTCGTCCGAGCGTTGGGCACCCCGCCAGTGCCTGGGCCACCGGCCATCGCCCCTTGACCCACCGCGTTGGGTCGGTCAGATAGCTCCGCAGCGGTTCCAACGCCGCCGTTCCTGCGGACGCCAGTATCTGTATGAGCGATGGCTGCCGCCAGTCATCCATCACATCAAACAGGGGCATGAGGTCTTCTACCACAGCCCGAATGTCCAGGCGCGAGAGCGCATACACGGCATGCACCGGTGCCCAGACATCATCGGTATCCCCCGCAGCCGTGTTCAGAGCCCGGTCGCGGGCCATCCGCACCAGGTCGGGAACGTACGCCTGCGTCAAGTGGCGATAGGATGGACGGAAGAGCGAATGCGACGGTTTTCCGCGATGACGCAGCGCCTCCACCGGCGGTGGATAGGGGGCGTCGGTGATGACCAACGCCGCCAGCACCTGGGCCCGCGTGGGTCGCCTTGGGTTGCCGCCGGGCCCGCCCCAGTCGGGCGCTCCCCACGCCAGGGGCGGGTCAAGCGGTGCGTGTTCCAGGTCGAAAGGCTGCGACCAGTCATACGTTTTCCATGCATTCGCAGATTCCTGGGGCATAGCGCTCTCCTTTGAACTATTATGTATCCTTACATAGAGATGATATGGGAGATTGAGCAGTAGTGCAAGCGGAGGGAGCAGATGGCGCGGCGGGCCGCCGCTCGCGCCCACCTCCCGGCCGAGGTTCGGGCCGCGTTTGATGAACTGGTGACGCCATCGGCGGACTGATCAGACGCGGCCCCGCTTTCTATCGTCATCGCAAGCCAATGGGTCCCACCACGAAGGGGTGGGGGCGGGAGCGGCATGCCCGAAACGGGGCATTTTGGGATTATCGGGTGTCTGCACCCAACAAAATGGGTGGGGGCGCGCCGGGTGGCTCAGGGTTGCGCCCCGCCAGATGAAGAGAACCGCACGTATGTACGGTTCTTGTTCCTTCTGGCGTGTTTCGGGGGCCCAGACCCCCAATTTCAAAGAGGTCTCCACTAGAAGGGTGAAGCGTGGGAACAGGAACATTCACCCGATAAGCATAGCGTCTCCATACATTCTCCACATTTCTGTCGTAGACTGAGCAAGAAAGAGCAAACCAGACTGGCAAGCCAGAAGTATGACAGAAGGAAGAGAGGCAATGAAAATTACGCTACCGAAGTTCCATATTCCCACCCCCCTGAAAAGCTGGAAAGGTCGCATCATCCTGGGCGGGGCACTGCTCACCGTCGCCTTGATCGTGGTAGTTCTGTCCCTAATGCGGGGCGGTAACAAACCGACGGCACCAGAAACCACCGCCGTTGAGCTAGGTACCATCACCAAAACCATCTCTGGCAGCGGCACCGTCGCCGCCGAACGTTCGCTGGATCTGCCCTTCCAGACCAGCGGACAGGTAGAAGCCGTCCTGATTGATGAGGGCACCGAAGTTGAACGCGATGAGGTACTGGCGCGGCTTGAAAAGCGCGAGCTTGAACTGGCCGTTGCCGACGCCGAAGCCAACCTGGAAAGCGCTCTGGCAAAGCTCGAACAAACCCAGGAGGGCAACGCCACCGAGCAAGACATCGCCTCGGCCCAGGCCAGCGTAGACCAGGCCCGAGCCCAACTTGAGCAGCAGGTGAACGGCAACGCCACCGAAAGCGACCTGGCTTCGGCGCAGGCGTCGCTCCGTTCGGCGCAGGCGCAGCTTGAGCAACAGTCCGTCTCCAACCGTGCCAGTATCGCCAGCGCCGAGTCGAAATTGCGGGCCGCCGAAGCGAAACTGGCCGACCTGGAAGCCGGCGCCGACCCGGAGGAGCTATCAACCGCGCAGCGCAACTATGACCAGGCGTTGTCTAGCTATAACAGTGCCCAATCAACGTTAGAAGAAACCCGCGACCGACTGAGCCGCGACAAGACCAACGCCAAAACGACGATGGACAAAGCCAGTCACGAATTGCAAATTGCCCAGTCGGAGTACTCGGTTGCTTACTGGCGACACCAGGGCGTGAGCGAAGACGACATTATCCCTTCTATTACGGAATTACCAGCGGGCACCGACCCGGAGTCGTTGACCGACTATGGCGAACTCACCGAGGAAGAGGCTTTTGTGCAAGCCGAACTCAAGCTCCGCAACGCCGAAGCGGATCTCGCAACGGCTAAGAATAACTATGAGCAGGCGTTGAATGCCGAAAAGACCGGCGTCTTTCAAGCGGAGCAGAGCCTGGCCAACGCCGAAGCGCAATTGCGTGATGCCAAAATCCAACTGCAAGAAGTACAGTCCGGCACAGACGAGGTAGACCTCATCCAGGCGCGGGAGGATGTGGAGCAGGCCCGCATCGAGTTGGAGAAACTCACCGGCGGCGGAGCTGGCGCCGATCTCGCACAGCGCCAGGCCGCGGTAGACCAGGCCGCCGCACAGGTGCGCCAACTGCAAGAGGGCGGCACCGAAAGCGAGGTCGCCTCTTCACAGGCCAGCTATCAACAGGCCGTGGCGCAGTTTGAAAAGCTCACCGCCCCCGCCACCGATACCGACTTGAGCATTCAGCAGGCCGCGGTCAAGCAAGCTGAAAACAACCTGGAACGCGCTCGCATAGACCTGGAAAATGCCGACCTCACGGCCCCCTTTGCCGGCATCATCACCAGCATAGACATTGTGCCCGGCAGTGTGGTGGGCGATAGTACCGTCGCCTTCAACCTGATAGACCGCGACCCGATGCACGTTGACGTAACCCTGAACGAAAACGACATTCGCTTGATTGAGGTGGGGCAGTCGGTGCAACTGAGCATTAGCGCCATCCCCGATTGGCAAACAACCGGCGAAGTGACCTACATATCGCCCGTTTCCGAAGCAGACGCCGATGTGGTGACGTATCGCGTGCGGGTGAGCTTTCCCGACACCGACTCGCGGGTGAAAGTGGGCATGACCGCCGACCTGGAAATTATCACCAGCAGCGTCAGTGATGTGGTGATGGTGCCCAATACGGCGTTGATAACCCGTGACGAGCAACAAGCCGTGCTGGTGATGGAGTCGCCAGATGTCCCCCCCCGCCCGGTCATCGT
>DAOTUF010000549.1:0-6046 GCA_034437495.1 Chloroflexaceae bacterium
ACTCCCACCCCCACCATCCCGCTGACCTCCGCAGAAGCCCCGGGCCACATTGCCTATGTCACTGGCTCAGGTTTCTTCACCAACGGAGACATCTACCTGATGAACGCCAACGGCTCGGAGCCAACCAACCTGACCGATGGGGGAGCCGACGAAAGCTATCCCGCCTGGACACCTGATGGCACCGTTATGGCATTTGCTGCCCTCCAGACCACGAACTGGGACATCTACCTGATGCCCCCGGAAGGGTCGGGGTATACCCGTCTGACCACAGACGAAGCCGACGATATCCAGCCTGCCTGGTCGCCAGATGGCACCCTCCTGGCCATAACGACCTATCGTGACGGGAATGGGGATATCTACCTCATCCGAACCGATGGAGCTATCCATAAGCGTCTGACCATCCACGAAGCCGACGACACCACCCCCGCCTGGTCCCCCGACGGAACGATGATTGCCTTCACTTCTGAGCGCGATGGAAACCAGGAAATCTATGTGATGACCGCGGACGGGGATGCAAAAAGCAACCTGACCCGCCATGCGGCAGATGATCATGCCCCTGCCTGGTCGCCAGATGGCACCCGCCTGGCCTTCACCTCCGACCGGGAAGGGTATCAGGCGATTTATGTGATGGCCGCCGATGGCTCCGAACCCACGCGCCTGACGGGAGGGCCGGGCGATTCCTGGGACCCAGCGTGGTCGCCAGACAACACCCGCCTGGCCTTCACCTCCAACCGCGATGGGAACAGAGAAATTTATGTCATGTACGTGGACGGTTCCGCACAGGCAAGACTGACGACCAATGATGTCAATGATGAATACCCCACCTGGTTGCCCTGATCCAACAGGTTTTGTTGAAATTGAAGAGAGAGCCTATCCTGATGAAGTACCTCTACCCTGGTTTGCTCGGTCTCAAGAGCCTCTTTCTGGTGGCTGGAGCGCTGTTCCTGACCTCCTGCATCCGCCCACCGCTCCTGAGCGAGGTTCGGGCTTTCCCGACCACGCTTCACCCCACCGGCGGAAGCGATATCGAAATAACGTACCTGGTTGGCTGTGATGCTCAGGTATCCGTAGCGATTGAAGCGCCGGCGGGTCATCGCTACTTCCTGCGGCACCATGAGCCGCGCAAAGCGCTCCCGCACCCCTACACCCTGCGATTTGACGGGACCGTCCCGACCAGCGACCCGACCATGCCGCGGCAACTGCTCCCCGGAGGAGCGTATGACGTGGTCGTCCAGGCACAGAGCACCGCGTGTGGCAGCGCCGAACACCGTCTGCCCATCACCCTTGCCGACCACCAGGTCGTGATGCCTACCATTGAACACCTCACCATCTGGCCCGAAACGATTTCTCCCAACGCGGATGCGATTGACGACGTTGCCGAGATAACCTATCGGTTGCCCGTGACGGCCACCGTGGATATCACGATCACGACCCCCGACCATCGTACCATCCCGCTGGTTGCTCGCCAGGAAGAACCACCCGCCGAACACTATCACGTCTGGAATGGCAAGCATCCCGATGGAACCCCCCTTTCCAACGGGGTCTACACCTGCACCATCAGCGCCGAAGATACCCACGGCAACCTTGCCCGCCGCCAGCACCTCGTCAGGCTCACGGAGGTGGGCACCCCCGAAGCGACGATTACCTATGCCCGCATTGCGCCGCAGCGCCTGATGCTCGGTGAAAAGCTCACCGTTACGATGCGGGTCAAAAACACCGGCTCGGTGCCCATCCGCACCTACGGCCCGCCCGATGGATTTACGTATACGACAAACGAAGTATTTTCATCGGTGGAGGACGAGCGCTATGCCTCCCACGCGGGTGGGTTCTGGCGCATCGGAGTGGACTGGGATGCCAACAGCGGCGATGGTCCGAAGCGGTATCCCTTTCGGTGGGCCCTCTCCCAACGCCCCCCCGAACAATGGGCTATCCCCGGCCAGGAAGACTGGCTGCTGCCGGGGGAAGAGGTAGAAGTGATTGGACATATCGTCGTGCTCCAGCGAGAAACGAAGATGGGATTCTACGTTGGCCTGATTCAAGATGGGGTCGGGTTCTTTCAAAATCGCACTGCGCGGACGATGGTTGAGGTCGGGTGGTGAGCAATCATCATCATCATAATGGTATCTTTACCATTTCCTGGTCACTTCACCCTTGATTTTTCCCCCTATCATGGGCTATACTGTTCTTGGGGTATGGTTTGAAAAAGCCAGGCATGGGTTTGACTTGATTTCTGGATCGGGTTCTTGTGGAAAGGCGTGATGACCATAGTCATGATCGGGGTAGGGGAAGCAAACAGTGCAGCGAGTTATCCAGGAAATACGGACCCGGCTCCACTATAAGATCATCCTTCCGTTTCTTCTGCTGACACTCTTTGTGGCGCTAGTTGGCTATGCCATTGCCTTCTACCTGATAGCCGGTGCTGAACAGCAACGCTTCGACAACGATGTGGTGGAAGCAGCGCGGGTGGCCAGCCTTGCCGTCGTGGACCAGGAGCGGGCCAATCTCCAATTCCTCATTGAACTGGTGTTTGCGCCGCGCAACGAAGCAACCGGTGCGCCTGCCGTGGCGCAGGCCATCCAGGAAGATAACCCGGAAGGGCTGCGGCAAGCACTGGAACCCTACTTTCAGCGGGGGATGAACCGTGACACAGTGCAGCTTGACCGGCTCATCGCCTTCAATCGCACGGGCTATTCGATGGTAGACCTGGAGCGGGCCCCGCCGGGTACCACCGACCAGGGGTTTGTGGTCAACCCCGGCCTGCTCCGCCTCGACCACTTTGAGCCAGTCCACAACATCGTCAACGAGGTGCATGATAACCTGGGCGACAAATATGCCGGTATTATGCTCCTGGACAACCCGACCGACCCCCAATCAGATTACCAGTATTACTTTGGCACAGTAGCCCCGGTCGTGCTTGATGAGCAACTCGTTGGCGGGATCATGATTGCCATGCGGGTTGACCAGTTGGCCAAAAAGCTGCTGGAACGAGCCACCGCAGACTCGCTGGCGTTTCATACCATCGAAGGGGAAACGCTGGTCTGGGCGTATGAGGAAAGGGGACAACTGGTCAGCAAAAGCAGACTGGACCGTTCGCCGCATGCCCTGGATATTGTTGATGGAGAAGACCATCCCCTCCTGACGATCATCCAGAAGACGAGTCAGGAGCGCGGGGTTATCCTTGATACGGAAGACCGGTCGGACATTCAGCACGGGTATGCTCGCCTGGATATCCGCAGTATGCAGATTGGGATTCTCTCCTGTGGCCTCTCGCGTTCACGGATGACCGACTGGGATCAGGCGCGGCTCCCCTTGATTGGGACCACGGTGGTGTTGGTCCTTGGCATCGCCGGGGTCGGCTTTTTCATCGCACGCCGGATAACCATCCCCTTGAACGAACTGGTGACAACAGCCAGGGAAGTGACGAATGGCAACTTTGAGCGGCGCAGCCGGGTCATGTCGCAGGACGAAATTGGCAAGCTCGCTTCGGATTTCAACCAGATGACCGAATATCTGGTTGATTTGCTCCAGACACTCAGAGCTGACGCCGTCCGTCGCGAGGCCATCGTGGAAAGTATCCCCGACGGACTGGTCGTTTGTGGGGAAAATGGCGAAATCCAGACGATGAACCGGGCGATGTGTGATTTTCTTGGGATGAGGCAAAATGGGCAGAATGGGCAGAATGGGCAGGATAGAGGGCTTGGACGGAATACTATCTTACCCGGTCGATTCAGCGACCTGCCCTTGACCGAAGATGAGAAGGCATTCGGGGCCAACTCCAAAGATATCTACCTGCTCGGGTTTCGTTCAGTGCGCCTCATGATGTCGCAGATCATCACGGGGGAAGGGGATTATCTGGGAGACATCTATGTGCTGCAAGATCTGACCGATGAGGTGCGGGTGGACCGCATGAAGAGTGATTTTATCCGTACGGTGTCGCATGAGATGCGCACCCCCCTCACCTCCCTCCGCGGGAATGCCGATATGCTGATGGCTGGTCTGGCGGGGCCATTGCAGGGTGAGCAGCACACGATGGTCCAGACCATGAGCCAGCAGACGAGCAATATGACCAGGCTGCTGGAAAACATGGTCGCCATTTCGGGACTTGAATCCGGCGCAACGAAAGTCGAACTGGAACCCATTGAGGTGAAGCGGGTCGTCGAAGAGGCACTATGGCCTTTGCGCAAGGCGGTCAAAGCCAAAAAGCTGTCATTTACGACGGATATCCCGAAGGATATTCCCCGGGTGGAAGCCGACCGTATTCATCTGCGCATGATTATGAAGCAGTTGATAGACAATGCCCGCGTATATACGGAAGAGGGAGGCATTACGGTTCGGGCAATCTATCCTGCAAATGATGATGATTTTGTCCAGATAGAGGTCATCGATACCGGGTGTGGGATTGCGCCCGACCTGGTAGACCAGGTGTTTGAACGCTTTGTTCGTGGCGAGGAGTCCAACGACCGCCCGGACCGTGGGATTGGTCTGGGGTTGACCATTGCAAAGATGCTGGTCGAATCCCAGGGAGGACGGATATGGGTCACAAGTACCCCGGGACAAGGGAGTACATTTAGCTTTACTCTGAGGTGCGCTCATGAAAAAGATACAGAAGAACAACCCGTCGCTGAAGCTGCCTGATTCCCCCTTTCTGCGGTGGCTCATTGTCCTGATCTTTCTGGTTTCATTGGGAGGTGCAGGCATCATCACGGAAGCCGTTGTGCGTCTTGTCACTCCCTACGCTGAGCGCTATCACGGAAGAGCTATCGAGGTTGTGGCGGCTGACTACAGCCCGTGGGACTACGAAAAAGACAATCCAAACCTTCCGGCCTTGAACCCGACCGCGGTTCAGGTCATTGCGGAGGAGGAAACCGCCGTTGCGGTGGCCACGAACGGGCCGCCTTCGGTGCGGGTGGGGGCGCTGCCGCTCCTTATCACCAACACCCCCACCCCGGTGGTGACTTCTCCCACTCCTTCGCCAACTCCTACCCCGACGAGTGAAGCCAGTGGAGGAACCAGCGCCGCGCCGCCTCCAACCATCACCCCCCGCTCCTCGGATGCTCCGTCCACCACGCCCACGCCAATCCCGACTATCACCCCTCGCTCCTCTGACCCGTCCGGGCCATCTCCCACCCCCACCCCATCGAGCACCCCTACCGGAGGAGGGGGAGGCGGGGGTGTTCCAACGGTGCCGCCAGCAACCGATACCCCGCTGCCGCCAACCAGTACGCCGCAGCCACCTGCTGCAACCCCGACCGATACGCCTGAGCCGACGAGTACGCCCAGACCAACCGAAACAGATACCCCACGCCCGACTGATACGCCCCGTCCGACCAGGACGCTCAGGCCGACGCAGACCCCCACCGAGACACCCACAAAAACGCCAACGAAGACGCCAACCACCAGACCCACCAGCACGCCGCGTCCAACTAGAACGCCACGCCCGACGTATACCCCGGTGCCAACGTACACGCCGCGTCCAACCGCGACCCCCAGGAATGTCGTCGTGCAATTTGGTTCGGCCACCTACGTGGTGGTTGAGGGCGAAGAACAGGCCATTATTACTGTGGTGCTCGATGAGCCACCAGGCGAGACCGTGACCGTCCGGTATGATGTCGGGAGTGGAGGCACCGCAACGGTCAACGATGACTATACCTATACCTTTGGAACGCTGACGTTCGGGGCCGATAGCACCAGGGCATCGTTTGAGATTCCCATTACCAATGACGAGGTTCCCGAGGAGGATGAGACGGTTACGATGCGTCTCTACCAGGCCGATGGGATGGAACTGGGGGAGCGGGTTGAAGCGACCCTGCGGATCATTGACGACGACTCTTCGCTTCCACCGCTGATTGATGAAACCGATACCCCCTTCCCGACTGAGACCCCGGTGACGCCCACCAGCACGCCCACCGAGACCCCGGTGACGCCCACCAGCACCCCCACCGAGACCCCGGTGACGCCCACCAGCACCCCCACCGAGACCCCGGTGACGCCCACCAGCACCCCCACCAACACCCCCGTGCCCACCAGCACCCCCACCAGCACCCCC
>DAOTUF010000550.1:0-5296 GCA_034437495.1 Chloroflexaceae bacterium
GCCCACCGCCACCACCGCGCCCATCCTGCCCACCACGACGGCTACGACGGCTCCCCCCTCGCCCACCGCCACCACCGCGCCCATCCTGCCCACCGCCACGGCTACGACGGCTCCCCTCTCGCCTACCGCCACGCCACAGGAGAACGAGAACGATACTACCAACGGTGGCGGTGATACCAACGGTGGTGGTGACAACGGCAGCAGCGGGGATGGGGGAGGCGAGGGAGGCGAGGGAGGCGAGGGAGGCGGGGGAGGGTCCGGCTCCTCGCCCGACGTTGACCCCAGGCTCATCAGCGAGCGCAGCCTGCTGACCACCTCCGTGGGCAGTGTCGTTGAATTTGCCTTTCTCATCATCAACGAGCGAGGGATGGCGCGAGAGGTTGCCGCAACCACGCACCTGCCTTCGTTCCTCGAACCCGTCCAGGCCACCACCACCTGGGGGACGATGGCCGTGGAGGGACAAACCATCATCGCCAGCGTTGGCGACCTCCACGAAGGAGACACCGTGACGGTCCGTATCCGGGCCCGGGTCACCCGGCATGCCCTGCCGCCCCACAACATCGCCGTGACCACGATGTCATCCCGCAACGACCAGGACGATACGAACAATACCGCCGCCTTCGTCTTCTGGACCTTTGCACCATAGAGCGAGAGCGGAGCCAACAAAGGGAACACAATGGACAACGAGCGAAAAGAAACGGGGGTGTATTTATGTCAATGAGATACACACTCCTGCGCCCTGGCGACCCCGCGTGGCCCACCAGGATAGCCCGGCTCTCTCAGCAGCTTCCGGCTCACGCCCTCCCCCATCTCCTCCCCGCCCACTTCCTGCACGCCGCCTTTCCAGCAATAGGGGGGCACGTGGTGTTTGCCGAAAGCGAGCGGGGATTGGAACAGGTGGGATTCCTCTTCCCCCGAGCCATCCGGGACAACACCCGCGAATATACCCTCCGTCTCCATACCTGGTCATCCGTTCCCCGGCACCATCAGACCATCGAAGCCGAGATAGCCCGTCTGCTGTGGCCTGAACGGGTGCGCATTGAGCACTATGACCCCACCGCAGCGCACATCTTCCAGGACACGCACCACCAGGTGGGGGAGTTCGACGTGGGGACACCCGGTCGGGAAGAAGCCTCCCAGATACAGCAATTGCACCAGGACATCTGGGAGGGAACCGACCTCCGCTACCTCTACCCCACCGATATGCACTCCAGCGATTTCCCCGCTGCGCTCTCGCTGGTTGCCCGACACAACGAGCAGGTGGTCGGGTTCCTCTTCGCCTTCTACCGCTTCGGCAGACCCGCGCACCCACCGCTGAACCGTCGTCAGTCCGAACCGCCTGGGGAAGAAGCCGGAGGGCGAGGGGCAGGGAACGAAACCCCGGAACCCTCCATCGAAGTCCAGATGATGGGCGTCGCCCCACCCTTCCGCCGCCGCCATGTGGGGTTTACCCTGATGCGCTTCTTTGCCGAGCGCGTGTTTCAGCAGGGCACCACCACCCTCCACTGGACCACCGACCCCCTCCAGTTCCCCAACGTCGCGTTCTACTTTGGCAAGCTCCGGACCATCTCGACGACCTTCTTGCCGGACCACTACCCCGTTCAGAATGCCCTGAATCGCGTCCCTGCTTCGCGGTTCGTCATCAGCTGGCACCTGGACTCGCGCCGCGTCCAGACCGTCCATCCCCTCCCCTCTCCCCCTCCTTCTCACCCTTCTCATCCTTCCCACCCCCCCGGCGTCGTCAGCACCCGGATTACCCGGCTGTCCGACTGGCCCGCCCTCACCATCCTGAACGACGGACCAGACGAGCGGCCCGGGAGCAGAGGGGACCCCAACCCCCACCGCCCGGAGAGTGATGCGATTGCACTTGAAATACCTGCGAACTGGACGGCAATGCAGCAGCAAACGCCTGACCTCGCGGCCCGGTGGCGGACCACCACCGATCAGCTCCTCAAATATTATGTCAATCCAGAAGCGGGGAAATACGTCATGACAGACGTTGCCACGGAAGGGTCCCGCCGCTACCTCATCGGCCAGCGCTTCCATCAGGCACTCTGGGATGAACTAACACGGTAGGGTCGGCGTCGAACCATCCCCCATCAATACCCACCCAATATTATGTCGAGTTAAAAGAGGTGTCGTATTCAAGTCATTATCAAGTCATTATCAAGGAGGAAAACAACGTGGATCGGCGTGATTTTCTACGAGGGGTCGGAGCAGGCGTACTGGGCGGAGCAGGCGTGTACCTGGGAGCATGTACCACGCCCTCGGAGGGAGGGGAAGCGCCCGGCAGCCCCGCCCCCCCCGCGCAATCGTCATCGCTCCCTACCGTCGAGTGGCGTATGGCGACGAGTTGGCCAAACGCGCTTGACGTGCTGCAAGGTGCAGCCGTGGCTATCGGTGAGCGCGTTTCTGCGATGACCGAAGGACGGTTTACCATCAGCGTCTTCGAGGCGGGAGAAATCGTCCCGGCCCTGGAAGTGCTCGACGCCGTGCAAAACCGGACCGTCGAGTGCGGTCACACCGCCGCCTACTACTTCATCGGCAAAAACGAAGCCTTCGGGATTGCCACCTCGCTGCCCTTCGGCCTCACCGCGCAGCAGCAAAACGCCTGGCTCTACTATGGGGGCGGGTTGGAAGCCGTCCAGGGACTCTACCGCGACTTCGGGGTGGTGAGCTTTCCCGCGGGAAACACCGGCGTCCAGATGGGGGGATGGTTCAAGCGCGAAATCAACACCCTGGACGACCTGAAGGCGCTCAGGTTCCGCATCCCTGGTCTGGGAGGCCGCGTGATGCAGCAGCTCGGCGTGGATACCCAGACGCTCGCCGGGGGAGACACCTACCTCGCCCTGGACCGCGGAGCGATTGACGCGGCGGAGTGGGTCGGCCCCTACGACGACGAAAAACTTGGCCTGAACAAAGCCGCGCAGTTCTACTACTACCCCGGCTGGTGGGAACCAGGCTCAACCCTGGACGTGCTCATCAACCAGCAAGCCTGGGACGAACTCCCCCGTGTCTACCAGGAAATCTTCAAGACGGTCGCCAGCGAAGCCAATATCACCATGCTGTCCGAATATGAATCGCGCAACCAGGAAGCGTTGGACCGCCTGGTAGCGGGGGGGACCATCCTTCGCCCCTACAGCGAGGAAATCATGGTTGCCGCGCAGCAGGCCGCCTTCGACCTCTACGAGGAAACGGCCAGTTCGAACCCGTCGTTCAAGGCAATCTTTGAACCGTGGAAAGAGTTTCGGCGTAAGATTCATCAGTGGAACGGGACCAACGAGTCCACGCTTATGCAGTTTGTCACCGCGCACCCGGCCACCTGAGCCGGGCAGCGCCAGCGACTGGTCAGGGGGTGGGGGTCGGAGGTCGGGGGGTGGGGAAGAGTTCCCCATCTGGAATGGCATGAAACAGCTCTGCTTGATATCTATGCTCCGTTTCCGAGGATGGGAAACCCCGCCCCCCGACCCCCTCACCAACCAGGCAGGACCCTACTTCCCAATCCGAACCTGAAAGGCGCTGGCCCCGGCATAAGCGGCCACATCGCCCAGTTCTTCTTCAATGCGGAGCAACTGGTTATACTTCGCCACCCGGTCCGTCCGCGCCGGTGCGCCCGTCTTGATCTGACCGGCGTTCGTCGCTACCACCAGGTCTGCAATCGTCACATCCTCGGTTTCGCCGCTGCGGTGCGACACCACCGCGGTCCAGCCGGCCCGCTGTGCCATCTGAATAGCGCTGATGGTCTCGGTGAGCGACCCGATCTGGTTCAGCTTGATCAGGATGCTGTTTGCGGCCCGCTCTTCAATCCCGCGCTTGAGCCGCTGCACGTTCGTCACCAGCAGGTCGTCCCCGACCAACTGAACCCGGTCGCCCACGCGCTCCCGGAGCAGCTTCCAACCCTCCCAATCATCCTCTGCCAGCCCATCTTCCAGCGATACCAGCGGGTAGCGGTTGGCAATATCCGCCCAGTAGTCAACCATCTCGGCACTGCTCAACACGCGGTTTTCCCGCGCCAGGTGATATTTGCCATCCTCGTAAATTTCCGTGCAGGCGGGGTCCATCGCTAGAAATATCTGCTCTCCCGGGGTATACCCGGCCTTCTGAATGGCCTCCATAATGACCTCCAGAGCGGCTTCGTTGGTCGGCAGGCTCGGCGCAAACCCGCCCTCGTCTCCGACGTTCGTCCCCTGCCCGCGGTCGTGCAGCACCTTCTTCAACGTCTGGTAGATTTCGCTGCACCAGCGCAGTGCCTCGCGGAACGAGGGGGCCCCGACGGGCATCACCATAAACTCCTGAAAGTCGGTGCTGTCCTGCGCGTGCTTCCCACCATTGAGAATATTCATCATCGGGACGGGCAGGACGTGCGCGTAGACCCCCCCCAGATAGCGGTACAGTGGCAAATCAAGCGCCACGGCCACCGCCTTGGCACACGCCAGCGACACCCCCAGTATCGCGTTGGCTCCGAGCTTGCTTTTGTTTTCCGTCCCATCAAGCTGTTTCAACACCTGGTCAATCGCGACCTGGTCCGAGGCATACAGGCCATACAGGTTCGAGGCGATTTCATTGTTGACGTGCTCAACCGCTTGCAGCACGCCCTTCCCCCCGTAGCGGCTTTTGTCCCCATCGCGCAGTTCCACCGCTTCGTAGGCCCCGGTCGAAGCCCCACTGGGAACCATGGCCCGCCCGATGACCCCAACCTCCAGCGCGACTTCCACCTCTACCGTCGGATTACCCCGCGAATCCAACACTTCCCGCGCATGCACTTTCTCTATCGTCAACATACCCGAATCTTCTCCTGACTATACTTTTAAGAACTGGCTTCCAATCATGTCGGCTTAGTATAGCACACCTTGTTTGTGGTTGTCTGCCGTTGTCTGTGGTTATGGCCACACCGTAGACACAACCACTGGGAAACCAGACTGATTCCCGCCGACCGCGTAACTCCGGTCAACCAGCGGGTTTCTCCCTGTCTGGCACGGTGAACTCAACCACCACTGGCAGATGGTCGGAAAGCGACAGGGTATCGTGCTGGCGGACATACGCCCTGAGCACCTGCATCTTTGGCGACAAGAAGAAGTAGTCTATGGTCTTGTTGGGAGCCGTCACCGTCGGGTTGTTGGGAAAGTGGGTATACCACTGGTGATAGTCCACCCCTTCCACGTCCGCCAGAGTTGGCACGGCCTGAAAGTGGTCATAGAGGTGGACCAATTCCGTTTCGGGCTGGTAGTAACGTTTCTGGTCATCAGAGAGGCGGCTGTAGGATGTTCCTGGCGGGAGCAAATTGAAATCACCGCCG
>DAOTUF010000551.1:0-11563 GCA_034437495.1 Chloroflexaceae bacterium
GTGGGGGTGGGGGGGGAGCAGTTTGCGCGGCAGCACGTGCAGGCTTCGATTGAGGCGGTCAGGCGTATGGCGCTTGATGCGGGGGATATGGTCTACCTTTCCCCCCTGATAGTCTCTGGCAATGAAACCTATGCCCACCAGATGGGCGAGGCTGGCATTCGCCCCCTTTCCGAAGCCGAAATCAACGAACAACTTCAGGCGCTCAAGTCGGGCGTGAAGAGCGCCACCGTTGGCAAACCGCGCGTGACGCTGTATCATATCCAGGAATTTTTGTATTGAGTTGCCTTGAATGGCATTGCACGTTGCAGGTATGAGGGAAGAGGAAGCAAGTAGACGAGGAAAAAGGCAGGAGAACCTATGCGGACAAAAACGAACAGAACAGATGGACAACCGGTCGTGCTGGTGGAGAAGTCTCGAACATCGAAGCGGCTTCCCTGGCTGCTTGGCGGGTTGGTCGGGGGGGTGCTCCTCGGGCGCTCCCTATGGGCTTCGAAGAAGCCGCCGGTCTTCCGGGTCACGGGAGAACACCCGGGTACCGCGCTCATCACCGGGGCCTCAAGCGGCATCGGAGCCGCCTTTGCCCGCCGCCTGGCCGTCGAGCGATACCACCTTATCCTGGTGGCCCGGCGCGAAGACCGCCTGAATGCTCTGGCTGCCCGGCTGCGCCAGCAGCACCGGGTGGACGTTGAGGTGCTGGTGGCGGACCTGGCCAACGCTGCCGATGTGGAACGGGTCGCGCAGCGGATTGGCGCGTGCGAGACACTGAGCATGCTGGTCAATAACGCAGGCTTTGGAACGAACGGCCACTTTGCCGAGAGTGACATCGAGCAGCAGGTCCGGATGATCCAGGTCCACGTGGTGGCCACCACGCGCCTGAGCCGTGCGGCCCTGCCCGGTATGAAGGAGCGCCAGCGCGGGGCTATCGTCAATGTCTCCTCGGCGGCGGCCTGGGTCCCCGTCCCGGATATGGTCACGTACGCCGCAACCAAAAGCCACCTCAACACCTTTTCTCTGGGGTTGTCTGCCGAACTGGAAGGTACCGGGGTGCAGGTGCAGGCGTTGTGCCCTGGCTTTACCCACACCGAGTTTCATGATACCCCGAATTTCCAGTCGTTCGACCGCGCCATCTTCCCTGCGTGGGCGTGGATGTCGGCGCGGCAGGTGGTTGCGGCGTCACTTCAGGGGTTGGAGCAGGGCAACGTCATCGTCATTCCCGACCCCCGGTATCGCCCGATGATTGCGGCACTGTCTACACCGTTCCTTTCAACGCCGCTGTGGAACGTTGCAGTCAGCGTATACCGGCACCTGGTTTCGAACCGGCCCACCCCCTCCGATGGGCTGCGTCAAAGTCCGGAGGCTGGACGAAAAAATCACGCAGATCCTCCCCTGGGAGAGGCTCAAAATTCTAGAAATGCCAGCAAAGGGTGACTTGGACGTAGCCCTGATCTCACCCCCCCTGCTCCCGGAGCCGCTCCGCAGAGATGCGCAGCAAGACTTCTTGCAGCGAGTGGGTACTGCTAATCTCGTTCAGGTCAAGGCCAAGCTGCGTGATGGTCGCTGCGACATTGGCAGAGATGCCCGTCATCGTGAGCGAACACCCGAGCAAGCGCACGGCCCGTGCCGTCTGGAGCAAGCCCATCGCGACCTGTGTGTCAATAGCCGCCACGCCGGTGATATCGAGAATGACCTGACTGGCGTGGCGAGCATACACCTCCCGCAGCAACCGCTCGGTGAACGCCTGCGTGCGGCGGCTGTCCAGCGTCCCGACAATGGGCGCAAGCAGCACCCCATCGACCAGCGGAATGACGGGCGTCTCCAGCGTGGACACCAGGTCCAGCAGTCGCTTCTGCTCCTCATTCTGGCGCGTCAATTCCTCATTGGCTTTGCGGTCGTTTTCCACCATCTGGCGCAGCCCCGCAATCATCTGATTGAACGTTCGAGCCAGCACTTGTGTTTCATCCTTCGATTTCACCACCACATCCACGTCCAGCTTGCCTTCGCTCACCGTGCGGGCTGCCTCGGTCATTGTCCGAATGGGAAGGGCAATCTGCCGCGCAATCATGCCCAGAAACACCAGCGCCGCGAGGGTCAGGAAGGTACCAATCCCGATCATCTGCCACATGAGTGCCTGCGCCTCAGCCACAATGTGCTCCCGCGGAACGGTGACGCTGACGGACCAGGGCGACCAGGTGCGCCAGAAGTGAATGGGAATGAAGACCTCCAGGTCTCTATCCTGGTCAAATTCGACCACCAGTTCTCCGCGCTGGATATACCCCAACTCCTCATCGGTATCGAAATCCTTATGGATAGCCGAGGCGTGTTCCCCAATCAACTCCGGCCGACCGGTCATGGCGGCGATTGTTCCATCGTTGGCAATGATCGCCAGCCACCCGCTCTGGTCATAGATATCTACTGAGTCGGCCAACCGCTGGAAATAGTCCATCCGAATGTCCACCCCGACCACCCCATAGAACTCTCCCTCGACAATGATGGGCACGACTAGCGAACTGATCATCGTTGGTTCACCCTGCACCGGGTAGGAATAGGGGTTGAGGATACACTCCAGCCGGGTTTGTTGGGGGCACTCGTAGACGCGCCGTGCCTCTCCCTCGTCCTCATAGGCGGCCCGCGGAGACAGCCTGGTGTTGCCCTGGCGGTCCCTGCTCCAGTAGGGGATAAAGCGGCCCTGCTCGTCGTGCCCCTCGGTATTCGCATAGCGGGCGTCATTGCCATCAAAGCCATCTGGCTCCCACAGCGTATAGACGCCAGCCAGGTGCGGATTATCGATCAGCACTTGCCGCAATATCTGGTTCACCTCGTCGCGGGTGAGCCGGAGGGGGTCATCCGGCTCTTTCACGGTCGAAAGAATTTGTTCCAGCGTACGGGACGTGCTCCAGGCCACTTCAATTTCCTCGTTGACACGCACGGCGTTGTCTTCGGAGACCACAAGAGCCTGCTGTTTGACCGCCTCCGCAGCGGTCCGGCCCAGCGAGAGCGCCGCATAGGTGATAATGACGGCGGCCAGAATAGAGAGACACAGCCCCGACCAGAGGGCAATTTTCCACTGGATGGAACGAAGAAACTGGAGATTCGGAGGAATGTTCATAGCACTCATTACCGTAACAGAAGAGAAACGCATTCAGGAAACTCACGGATACCACGCACCTTTCCAGTATAACACGTCCTGCGATAGAGGATGGACGGATACCCCCGAGTCTGGTATCATAGGGGCAGGGTCCAGATAGGTCAGGTCAAGGATAACAAACTCGTGATAGTCCGACGTCTCCCCATTTCCCTGCTCTTCCTCCTGTCCCTGCTTTATCTCAACGGATGTGGGGGCAGCAGCACCGGTGGTGACGACCGTGGCAGCAATCTCCCTCCCACGCCCACGCCGACCGCACCAGGGGCCGCCCTGTCAACCCTGGAAACGCTCCCAACCCCGGCCCCCTCTGCACGACCAACCGCAACCGCTTCCTCCTTTCCCACCCCCTCGCTCCGACCCTCGCTCCGACCCTCCCCCGTGCCTGCTCCTTCCCTTCCCCCTGCCTCGCCCACTGTGCCGCCCCCCCCGACCGCGGGGGCAACGACGGTGGCGGGGTCGGTGCTCCGCAGCGGGCAGGCGTGGCACAGCGATGGGTGGTCGCTCACCGTCTCAGGTTTCACCTACCAGACGTTCCATACGGTGAGTTTTGCGCTGCGCAACGGGACGGGTCGCACCGTCATCTTGCCAGAGTTCAGCACCGAGCAGTTCAAGATAGTGGCCGACACGGGAGAGTTGTTCGCTCCGTGCAGCATCAAGGGGAGCGGGTGGTATAATACGTGGTGGTCAACGGTGGGGCAGACCGAGATGGCCCCCGGCGAGGTGCTGGAGTGGGAATGGGACTTTCACCCCTACGACCCGGAGCACCGCGCCTGCGATTCCTATTCGCACAGCGCCCCGGCCTTTCCCTCCGAAGCCCGCCATCTGACGCTGACGGTCGAAGACCTGGCGGGGGTGGTGCGCCAGGCCCGCTGGCAGGCGGACATTCCCCGCCCGTAGAGCCAGAGCACCTGATATCCGTGATACGTAATGCGTGATGAGGAGCCATGAAATCTCTTCCCAGGAACTATACGAACCTCGGTGAATTTATCACCTTTCTGGAGCGGCGCGGCGAACTGTGCCGCATCCGGGCGCCCGTCTCGGCGCACCTGGAAATCACCGAAATCACCGACCGCGTGAGCAAGAGCCGCGACGCCAACTATGCCCTGCTGTTTGAGCAGGTGCGCGGCTACGATATCCCCGTCCTCATCAACTCCATGGGGTCGGCCCGACGGATGGCCTGGGCGCTCGGCGAAGAAGACCTGGAACACCTGCGCCAGCGGATGAGCAGCCTGGTGCGCCCAGAAATCCCCCACGGCTTTCTCGAAACCGTGAGCAAGCTCAACGAACTGTCGGAGGTGGTGCGCTACCGCCCGAAGATGGTCGAGCGCGGCCCCTGCCAGGAGGTGGTGCTCACGGGCGAAGACGTCGACCTGACCCGCTTGCCCATCCTCACCTGCTGGCCCGACGACGGTGGCCCCTACATCACCCTCCCGATGGTCATCAGCCGCGACCCACAGCATGGTTCTCGCAACGTCGGGATGTATCGCCTGCAAGTGTATGACCGGAAGACCGTCGGGATGCACTGGCAAATCCACAAGGGCGGAGCCGAGCACCAGCGCCTCGCCCTGGAGCAGCACCAGCGGCGCATCGAGGTGGCAGTAGCTATCGGGTGTGACCCGGCCTGTATGTACGCCGGAAGTGCGCCCCTCCCACCAGGTATTGACGAAATCATGTTCGCCGGGTGGCTGCGGCGCGAGCGGGTCGAGATGGTGACATGCAAGACGATGGACCTGGAGGTGCCGGCCCACGCCGAAATCGTGCTGGAGGGGTGGGTAGACCCGGCAGAGCAGCGGATGGAGGGGCCTTTTGGCGACCACACGGGTTTTTACTCGCTGGCGGACCACTACCCGGTGATGCACGTGGAAGCCATCACCATGCGCAAGAAGCCGGTCTACGCCACCACCATTGTCGGGAAGCCCCCCCAGGAAGATGCCTGGCTTGGCAAGGCGACCGAGCGGTTGTTCCTGCCGCTCATTCAGTTGGTCGTCCCCGAAATCGTGGACTACTGCATGCCTCCGGCGGGCACCTTCCACAACCTGGTGGTGGTCAGCATCACGAAGCGCTACCCCGGCCAGGCCCGCAAGGTTATGTATGCGCTGTGGGGGTTGATGCTGCTCTCGCTCTCCAAATATATCTGGGTGGTGGACGCGGACGTGAATGTCCACGATATGGACGAGGTGCTGTTTCACGTGACCAGCAACACCGACCCCCGCCGCGACGTCGTGATTGCAGACGGTCCGCTGGACGCGCTCGACCACGCCGCCGACCACTTTGCCTATGGCAGCAAGATGGGCATTGACGCTACTCGCAAGGACCCCGTGCTCGACCGCTTCCCCCGCGAGTGGCCCCAGGATATTCAGATGGCGCAGGATATTGTGGACCTGGTGACGCAGCGCTGGAAGGAGTATAAGATTTTGCCCTAGCCCCGGGCCGGTGCCCGGTCTCGGGGGTCGACCGGGCCGGGTCCTGGTTCCGGTCCTTGCTCCTCTGCTGCTGCTGCTGGAGGCAGTCTGCATAGATGGCCTCTATCTGGCAGGCGGCGGCATCCCACGAAAAGATGGAGACCGCCCGGTCGCGGGCAGCCACGCCGAGCCGGGCCGCGAGGGGCCGGTCTTCCAGCACCAGCGCCAGGTTATCGGCGAGGTCCTCCGCGCTCCCCATGTGGGCATACAACCCCGCATTGCCAAGCATCTCATAGCTTACCGGCGTATCGAAGGTGACGACCGGCAGCCCCATCGCCATATAGTTGCTGATTTTCCCACTCCCCTCGGTCTGGCTCATCTTGGGCGCGACTGCCACCTCCCCCAGGGCAAGGTAGCTGTGGGCATCCTTGTAGAGAATGCGCCCGGGCAGCGTCACATGGTCGGCAATGCCGAGCGACTCGGCGTAGGCGTGGTAGGTGGCCGGGTCGGGGTAGCCCATTATCAGGAAATGGATATCGGGGATGCGCGGTACAAGCTGCTGTGCGGCCTGAAGCAACACCTGGGTCCCCTGGTAGGGAGCCAGCAGCCCCAGGTAGACGACGATACGTCGTCCTGCGGGAATGCCAAGCTGCGCCCGCAGTTCGTGGCGCTGCGTCTCCCACGCGGACGAGCCGTCGAAGGGGCGGAAGCGGTTGGTATCAACGCTGTCTATCACTGTGTGCAACCGCTGCGGGTCTACGGCGTTTTCCCGCCGCAGCAGCCCGGCGGCATTGTGCGTGGAGGTAATCACCGCGTCGGCCCAGCGGTTGATACGGTGCTCCAGAAAGACCAGCCCCTTGAAGAGCGGGTTGGTCTGCTTGATAAAGCGATGGTCGAGCATCTCGCGGGTCATGCTCCCCTGGTAGTCGAGCACCAGCGGCACCCCGAGCAGCCACTTAAGCGCCACGCCCATCAGCCCGGCCTCGTGCGTGTGGGCGTGAATAATCGTCGGCTTCACCGCCAGGGCCACCCGCAGGCTGCGCCACGAAAGGCCGACGTCCAGGTAGAGCTTGTGCCGCGACGAGCCGACCATGGCCCGCTTGAGCCAGGGCACATCCCACGAGCGGCGGATATCCAGACCGGGGAGGGTGTCACCGTTGTGGTAGGTGGTCAGGACCACGCGGTGGCCGCGGCGCTGGAGGGCGCGGATTTCTTCCAGAATACGCACATGGCACCCGTAGTCGGAAAAGAAGCTGGTCGAGGCTATCATGAGAATGGTCTGCTGCATGCACCTGTCTTTCGTCTATCACGTATCCTGCATCCTGTATCGCGTCTCACTGGTATGAACGGTTTTCATCTACCAGACTGAGCATACTCTGGCGCAGCCGCCGAAAACGGTCGTCCATATTTTCGGGGCGTATGTACAAATCTTCTCGCATCGTCCCCACCCGCATGCGGAACTCGCTGATGGGGCCTTTGTCCTGTTCGCTGCTCTGCTGGTAGGCCAGGTCCAGCGATATCCCCACCGTCACCAGTACGCGCTCGGTTTCCTCCAGGTCGTTCACCCGCAGCGAAGCCTCGGCATCGGCAAGCTGGATAGCAGCACGGGCCAGGTAGTAGGCGCTCCAGAGGCGGCGCAGTTCGGCCCGCAGGTCCAGCACCGCCGGTGGATGAGGATTTCCCCCTGCTGCCTCGCCGGGCAGGGGGGAAAGGGAGGAAAAGGGAGCCACTGCCCGAACCAGCGCCGGGGTGCCGCGGCCTGAAGGTGGGAGAGCCGCAGGGGAGGGACAGACTCCCGCATCCGTATTGGTATCGGTACCGGTATGGACGACCGCAGGGGGCGAAGGGGACAGCGAATGGGAGAGATGAGCATGGGGGTGGGGGGCATGGTTCGGGAAGGGAATGACGGCCTGCACCAGCAGGGTCAGCACCACGGTGATGAGCGAGGTCAGCACAAAGGGTACGACGGGGAGGACCAACCCCCGCCAGAAAGAGCCGCGCCTGCCCCGCTGCCATTCCCACGGCTCCTGCACATCCCCTCCAGACTTCACCGAAACGGCCCCGTTAGATTTCGTTCGCCAGCAGAATGGCCTGCGCAATTTCCTTCATGGGCTTGCGGGTATTCATCGAAAGCTGTTGGATTTTGCGAAAGGCTTCCGCTTCTTTGAGACCCTGCGAGTCCATCAGGACGCCCTTTGCCCGCTCCACTACTTTGCGCGTGTCCAGCGTTTCCTTCAGGTCGGTAATCTCCCCTTCCATCTCCAGAAACTCCTGATATCGCGCCAGGGCAATTTCGATGGCCGGGAGCAGTTCGGCATCACGGAATGGCTTGACAATATAGTTCACCACCCCGGCTTCCTTGGCCCGCTCCACCAGGTCACGGTCAGAAAACGCCGTAATCAGCAGCACCGGTGCAATCTTTTCCTGGGTCAGGATACGGGCCGCCTGGATACCATCCAGCTTGGGCATCTTAATATCCATCAAAACCAGGTCGGGACGCAGTTCTCGCGCCAGATTGATGACACTGACCCCGTCGCCTGCCTCGCCAATGACGAGGTAGTCCAGCCCGATCAACGTTTCTTTCAAGTTCATACGGATGATCGACTCATCATCCGCAATAATCAGGCGTACCTGTTGGGTTCCCCTGGACTTTCCTACTTCTGCCATAGCTCCCGCCTTATGAGTGTTGGTATCATTTGTCGTACCTATCGCGCACGTAGCACCCGAAGTATAGCACGTCGCACGATGGTGGTCAACTACCCATTCAGAGGGGGCAAGGCTACGTCCAGGTCGCCCATCGGGTATCATCCCCATTCCATTCATGGAAACAGACGTGATGAGATGAAGGAAGTTCCCTCTTCTCCCTGGACGGGTGAGGGCGGTGAGCGAAACTGTTGCCCTAAAACGGCTCCGGCGGCCTGATACGCCACACCATCGGCTCGAACCAGAAGATAACCGTATTCCACGCCACGAAGCCCGCCATGGCCAGGCCGACGAGCCGCCCGGCCTGCCCGGAGCGCCATATGACCCGGAAGGCCAGCGCCGCCCCGATAGACACGGCCCATGCAGCAAAGGTTAGCCAGCGCGTGACGATGGTCGAAAGCGTCAGAAAGGGCAGGAGAGCGAACCACGCGCTGACCAGCAGCGTGCATCCCATCACTGCCAGCAGCACCCGCCGCGGCTCGCTGGTATGGCCCCCCCTCCAGAGCACCCACAGACCGAGCGGGATGAGCAGCAGCGGGAAGAAGCCGAAGTGCTGAATGAGACCCGCTTCCCACAACACCTGCCAGAGCAGGTCCGGAGGGGTGGGGGCCCGTTCGCTGACCCCCCGCACCCCTCCGTCCACCAGCATGCGTATCTGCGGGATGAACAGCCAGAAATAAACCTGGTAGAAGAGGAATCCAGCCACCCCCCCCGCTCCGAGCGCGGCAAGGGTCAGGGGCCAGCGGAGGGTGCGGGCCCGCTGGCTCCCGCGCCACGCTGCCAGCCATGTCAGCCCGAGCAGCAATCCTCCGGTCAGGATGGTATTGATGAGAAAGCTCATATGACCGAGAAAGACCCCCGTCATGAGCACCCCGAGCACCAGCGACCAGGAAGCAGGGGAGAGGTGGGGAGGTGCGGCGGAGGGGGGAGGGTCGGTGCCAGCGAGGATGAGCGCGGTTACAAGTACGAGCGTGGCGCACTGGGTATAGATATGGGTGTCGAATGACCACCAGGTCAGCATCAACCCCGCCGCGGTGAAGACGTAGCAGGCCGCAGCCAGCAGCGCGGTCGTCTGGAGACGCCCGGGACCGGGACATGGAGAGGCGTGCAGTCCTCGCACAGTCACGACATACACCAGAGCCGCCCCCCACGTATCCGCCAGGGCCGCGACGACCTGGAGCAGCAGGCGCAGGTCTGGGAGGAGCAGTAGGAGCGGGGCCACGGTGAAGTAGGGGCCGGGCGGGTAGGGGTTGTCTATGCCGCGGTGGGCAGAGAGCAGGTAGACCTTTCCCACGCCGATGGTGTCGATGAAGCGGTTGGCGTGGAAGCCTACATCGCCCCACATCGACCAGGGGTAGAGCCTCCCTCCCAGGCGCATCCCGAAGGCAACCGCCATAATGAGCAGGAGCCAGCCACAGGTTCTCGCATTGAGCACCACCCCCAGACGCGCTGCCAGAGCCGGCAGGAGCGGGCGCAGCACCACCATCAGCACCCCGCTGGACGCGGTGGCTGCGAGCGCGGGCAGCGCCCCGAATGCCCACCGCGGCAGGTCGAGGCAGGCAGCCAGCACCACCAGGAAGACAACGCCAGCCAGAAGCCACAGGCTCCACCGCTGCACCCCGCGTTCGTGCTTCAGGGCCAGCAGCACCGTGCCCCAGAGCAGCAGCACCGCAAGCACCCACATCCCCACTGCCCCCCACGATGGCGCGTTCAGGAGCGAGGAGTCCCACCCGGAGCGAATGGAGCGGACCTTGACCGATGCCAGCGGCGTCCCCAGGGTTCGCGGGTCGTCGGGGGGGGTGAAGGTGGTGGTATGGAAGGTCAGGGAAAGGTCCCCCCCGTGCAGCGGCGGCAGGAGGAGATGGTCTTGCCTGCCCTCCTGCGAGACGGGCAGCACCACGAAGGGGTTCCCGTTCGCAGAGAGGTCGATGTGCTGCGGGCCTCTCGCGGCGACCTGCGGACTGATGGGGTTGAAATCGAGCTGGACGACCACGGGCCGGTGCCCCAGGCCGGGCAGCAGAATCTGCGCTCCATCCTGGGTCCAGCGGTAGGTGCCGTGCTCGTCGCGCTCCGGGGTGTTGAAGTGGCGGAGCATGGGCAGGTCGCTGCCATAGCCTGCCCCGACCCCGACGTCAAGCGGGTAGGAAAGGGGAAGGTTGGCGACTACGAGCAACCCCACCACGAGCAGCAGCAGCAGGCCGGCCCCTGGGAGGAGCGGCCCGGCTGCCGCCAGCGCACGGGACAGGCGGACGGGGTGGGGCCGGGAGCGGGTTGATTTCCATCGTTGTTGCGACATCAGCCTGCTATTATAGCACGAGCGGTTGCCGCAAAGCGCCAGAAGCAGTACAATAGGGGAAATTTTCTATGGTCTGGTGGAGAACTGTATGTTGAGTTATGATGACCTGGTGGACGGTCTTGAAGATGCCTGGATTGTGGCAGCGCTGCACAATCACGAACTGGTTGAACAAGTCCAACCAGAAAACCACGAACGCACCTACAAAGCTGGTCTGATGCCTGAATATATCGAATCGTTGAATGAAGAGACGATGCCGCCGTGGGTCGAAGTCAGTTTCACCTGGACGGCCCTTCATCAGCTTCATTCCGAAGGGCGATGTACCGATACGACCGAGACCGACCCCCTCGACCTGACGTGGGTCTACAATGTCATCATCCGGAGTGGTCTGCGAGAGCGCAGTGACCAGGATCTCGTGCGGATGTTTCAGCGGGCAGTGGACACGGCGCTGAAGCAGTGCTACCCGGCTGAGGTCGTGACGACGGCTCCGGTGGCGGTGGAGGTGCGCCGCGTCTACCAGTATGATGGGGAGACGATGAACCTGGTCTATGTGCAACTCGTCAGCCCGAACATTACCGACCTTTCGGATCAGTGGTCGGAGTCGGACCCGCGCGTGCTGGAGGGGATGCTTCAGAGCGAGGTGGACCTGGCTGGTACGGTGCTGCGAACGCTGATGAAGACGTTTTACCCGGACTCGGGGGGGGGACGGGGGACCTACCGCTCGGTGGATACGGCGTGACTGCTTCAGGCAGCGTCCCCTACCGCCGCGCTCCGCCCACTAGCTCCTGCTGCTTGTAGCTGCACGCATCGCAGTAGGCCACGCGATACCCGGCCACCGTCGTGCGCCGGAGCAGGTGTCCGCAGTGGGGGCAGGTCAGGGGGAGCGCATATCCGCTCCCCCCACCCGCAACAACCGGCTGTTCTTGTTCCTGCGCTCTGGTCGTGCTGATTCGGGAAAGGGGGGGAGGGGACGGTTCCGGTGCGGTAGGGGAAGCGGTTGGTTCGGCGGGGGGGGGGGGGGCC
>DAOTUF010000552.1:0-9756 GCA_034437495.1 Chloroflexaceae bacterium
GCAGTGCTATCGTGACCCACAGCATCATCAGGGTCGCCACGATGGGAATACCGGTGAATCCTTCTACAAAGTGCGCTGCGACCCCGCTCAGGCAGGCAATAGCCAGAAACTGCCACTGCCATTCCTGGCTGCGGAGCATGATGCGCCACCCCAGAGCCGCCACACTGATGAGCACAAAGAAGTAGCTTATCAACCCCAGAATGCCCTTTGTCACCAGTTCGTCCAGCATGGCCTGGTGGGAGCGGTCGGGCGAGGCGGTTTGCATCTCAACATTCGCCAGTGACGGGGGGTAGAAGGGGTTGAACGCCACAAACATACTCTCCGGCCCCCACCCGACCACGGTTCGCGCCGGGTCTTCCGTAATCAACCCGACGGTGCCGCCGCCATGCTCATCGCCAAACCAGATGAGCTTGCGGACCAGGCCGGTGCCGGCGCTGGCATCGAGCAGCGTTCCGGCCCGCCCGAAGTAGGGAACTTTGCGCAGTTGGTCGAAGAACGGCGCGTCCGACAGGTTGAACACGACCAGGAAGGCCGCCCACGCCACCACCAGCACCCCCCACCCCCACAGGGCAACGAGCAGTCCCCTCGCAAGGCGGGAAGTGGGGTTGTGCTGTCTGGCTCGTCGCCACGACAGCCACAGCGACAGCGAGAAGAAGACAAACAGCCCCGCAAACAGGCCGAGCCACGGTCCGCGGCTCTGGCTGTAGAAGATGGTCAGCAGCAGCGCCGCCGTGACCACCAGCGCTCCCAGTGCTTGCAGCATCAGCATGATGCGCGAGGGTTCCCCCGGTCGACGGGGGAGGAAGAACGCCAGCGCATAGAACCCGCCAACGGCGATGGCACTGACCAGCAGCCACGCCCACCAGTCCAACCCCTTTTCGAGGCTCTGGTCTATTCGCTGAGTGTTGCTCCCCGCGGAGAGCGCAAACATGGGGCCGAGCAGAAAGAGATAGCCCAGGAACAGGCCGCCCGGCAGGAACACGGAAAAGGGCAATCGGTCGCGGTGCGGCAAGTTGAGCGTTGGCAGGACCCACAGCGCCGTCGAGATGGCCACCGCGCCGGGGAAGACCCACCAGTAGCGGAAGTCGGCTACGCGCACGACTGCCCCGAATTTCACGGCAGAAACCAGCAGCGCTATCGTTCCGAAGATCAGGAGGGCATAGCTCACTGCCCAGAGGCCGTCCGTCAGGGGGTTGGACGAGGCGGGAGCCTTGCGGGAGCGGGTGACATTGCCAATAACCCGATAGAGCGCAAAAGGGGCGATCATAATGAGGTAGGCCGCTACAAAGATAGAATTGCCCATCGTAGAGGCTACCCGCATCGTGACATCGCCCTTCCAGGGCAGCGGGTCAAGCCCGCGGTTCTGCGCAATCCCATAGAACGCGACCACCAACCCGGCTATCAGCATCACGGTGATGAGCCGCTCCAGTTGCTCGCGCCGCCGCAGCGTGGCGACTATCAGCACGCCAAGCAGGATATAGGAGAGGTTGGTATAGGTCCCTTGAAGGCGCTGGTACGACCCCCAGAAGCTGGTATAGGGCACCACCGAGACGATGGTCGCCAGCAGAAAGACCAGCACATAGACCAGCACGGGGACCGCCAGGGGGATGGTGCCCCACTGCTTCCAGAAACCAGCGAGGGGGTTGGACGAGGCAGGTTCGCGCTCTTCTGGCGGGCTATTTGCGTGGCTTGCGTGGCTCGTGTGGTTCGCCCGGTTGACCATCAGTACATCAATGGCCCGGACCAGGGCAACCGCCGCCATCACCAGCACAATGGAGCGCAGGGTGGTGGCTTTGTCTGGCTCAAAATGGCGGGCGGAAAGCAGGTTGAAGTAGATGGGGACGAGGGTCAGAGCCAGAAGCCATCCCCCTTCGATGATCCGCTCACACCAGATACTCAGTTGTGTTTGTCGCTGCACGATAACTCGCTCCTGATTTCATCGTTTTGGCACGCTCAATCATAGTGCGGGCACTGGCCCGGCTGTGCTCAAGCTCTGGGGTGCCATCAAGCATGGCCGCCAGTTCAGAGACGCGCTCATCGAGGGAAAGGTTTCGCAGGCGGGTGCGGGTTTGCAGGTCGCCGCTGTGCGAGGCTTCCACCACCTTGCTGATGGCGTAGTGCGTTTCGGCAAAGGCGGCTACCTGGGGCAGGTGGGTGATGCAAATGACCTGGTGGGCTTCGGACATCCCCCAGAGCTTCATACCGATGACCTGCCCGGCCCGTCCCCCCACCCCCACATCCACCTCATCGAAAATGAGCGTGGGGACCATATCCACATGCGAGAGGATAGATTTCAGCGCCAGCAGGAGCCGCGAACTTTCCCCACCGGAGGCAATGCGCACCAGCGGCTTGAGCGGCTCGCCCGGGTTGGGCGAGATGAGAAATTCCACGCGGTCCATCCCCGTAGATGTGACGCGGTAGCGGCGGGGTGACGACGGAGAGCGACGGTCGGTCTTTCGGGTCCCTGCTGCCGCGGCATCGGGCGGTTTGTTTGCCCCCTGGTGCGGCTCGGGAAGCGGTCCGGAGCCAGGGGACGGTCCGGAGGAAGCACCAGCAGCGACCGGCACGCCCTGCGGGTCTTCCTCATGGGCGATGGAAACCTCAAACTTGATGTAGGGCATCGAAAGGTCGCCCATCGCTCCCTCAACCGCTTGAGCCAGCGATTCGCCGGTGGCGCGGCGGCGACGGGAAAGCTCCCCCGCCAGGGACCCTAGCTCGGTCAGGAGCCGGGCTTCGCGCTGTTCCATCTCCGCAATGTATTCGTTGCTGTGCTGCAATCGTTCTATCTCCGCCCCGGCCTGTTCAGCCTGCTCCAGAAGCGCCGCAACGTTCCCACGGTACTTGCGCTGGAGGTCCCGTATCAGGAAAAGGCGCTCCTCTATTTCCTCCAGGCGGTGCGGTTCGAAGTCAAACCGGTCGTGGTAGGCCCGCAGGTTGACCCCCAGGTCTTCCAGGTGGTAGAACAGGTCGGCGGCCTGCTCGGAAAGCGCCGCTGCCGAGGGGTCAAGGTGGGCCAGGTCTTCCAGGTCGGAGACCACCCCGGCCATCGTCTCCGCGACCGGGCGGGGTGCGAAGGGAGCGGGGCCGCCTTCGCTGCTCCCGCGCAGGGCGGTGGAGGCGCTCTGGACCAGTTCGGCAATACGGGAAGCATTCTGGAGCACGCTGCGCTCCTGGATAAGCTCTTGCTCCTCGTCGGGTCGCAGGTTGGCGGCTTGCACGTCTTCGAGCAAGAAGCGCAGTTCTTCTATGCGTTCGGTGCGGCGGGCCTCATCGCGCCGGAGGTTGGCCAGTTCGTCGCGGAGGTTGCGCAGGCGGGTCGTACAGTCCCCCACCTGTTCCCGCAGTTCCAGCAACCCGCCGTAGCGGTCGAGGATGTCCAGGTGGGTGCGCGTGTTGAAGATGGACAACCCCTCGTGCTGCCCGTGGATATCGACCAGACGACCCCCGATGTCGCGCAGGACGCCGATATTCACGGCCCGCCCGTTGATACGTGCCACGCTGCGCCCACTCTCGGCACTGATATCCCGCGTAATAATCAGTTGTTCACCCTCTTCGTCCCACAACCCGTGCTCCTGTACGATGGCCATCAGGTCGGGGCAGTCTTCCAGGCTAAACACCCCCTCGACGCGGGCACGCGCACATCCTGCCCGCACCATGCTGGCCGGGACTTTCTCACCACGCAGCGTCCCCAGGGCGTCGATAATAATGGACTTGCCCGCGCCGGTTTCGCCGGTCAGCACGGTCAGGCCACGGTCCAGGCGGAGATGCAGGTGCTCGATAATAGCAAAATCGCTAATCTGCAACTCAAGCAACATACCAGGATGATTGTACCACACGGGGTTGTGCGTGGCAACGGGGAACAGGCGGAGAAACCAGCTAACCCCATCCGCCGCGTTGGAGGTCGGGTATCATCTATCATCGCTTCCTTATCACCGCTCCCTGGCGCTACCGAAACGCCGCGCCGCTGATGGTGCAGCGGATGAACGCCCCGCTGCTAGCGAAACGTTCGGTACCATACCACCACCCCCCATAGACGCGGGAGGGGATGGTGTAGCCGTCCCAACTTCGTTCTGCTTCGACCTTCATTCCGAAGGGGACGAATGCCTGTTCTTCCACCTTCCACCGATCAAAGAAAAGCTCCTCCACGCGCCCTTCAGCATCAATGATGAAATGGAGGGTCACAGGTTCTCCCTCGTTCTCGTTCTCGTTCTTGCGCTCGTTCTCGCTCTTGCCCTTCCCCGCGCCCCTCTTGCTGGACGGGACCATCACCGTGGCTTTGATATGCTGGTCGTTCACCGCTTCCCAGGTGACGCCGCGCTGTGGGAGGAACGCTGCCGGGAGCCACAGCGCCTCCCCCGCCAACCGACCGGCTCCGGACCGCGCAATATCGGCGCGGTCGCTCTGCACCAGCGGCAGGAGCGCCGCAGCCCACACGCGCATACTCCCGCGACCATTGAGGTGGTGGTCAATGGCCTGGACGGGAACCAGCCCGACCCTGGCCGCAGCCTGCCACACAAACCCCCGAAAGGGGGTGAGTGTCTCGCTGGCAATGAAGGGATACCAGCCATTCCCCAGTTTGATGGTGCCCGCCATCGTGAGGCGAACCGACGACGCCAGCGGGGTTCCCGCAGTTATCGCCCGGAGAAAGTAGCGCTGGACCGGGCGGGGCAGGGTCGAAACCAGGTCCGGCGAGAAAACCTCCTCTGCCTCTTGCTCCGGGGCCAACTCTTGCCGAAGGCGCTTCGCCATAGTCTTGAGCCGGTACGTTCCTATCAGCCACGCGGCAAGCACGATGACCACCAGCGCGGCGATGATACTGAGGACGGTCGTCACATTCATGGTTTTTCGTCTCCTTCTGCTTTCTTCCATTGTACCCCATGTTTCCCGCTCGCCTGACCTTCCCTGCCCCCCTGCTCCCTGCTCCCTGCTCCCTGATGCATGATACAATATCGGGTAGCACTCGTCCCGCTTGATGAGGCACACCTACCGTACCGTCACTATGTCATCATCATCATTATCTCACCCTCCGGCCCCGTGGTGGAAACGCATGCTCGCCGCCCTCTGCCCGGGGTGGCAGCAAGGTGTCCTGGTCCTGGGGTGCGCCGCGCTCATGGTCCTGGCATCCCAGGCTCCCTTGAGCGGCTCGTTCATCGTCGGCAAGGAGCGTGGGGCACACAGTGACCTTCCCTTCGTCCAGCACGTCCACCAGCCGGAAAGCCGGGCGTGGTGGAGCGAACGATGGCGCTGGACCTGGCCGCAGTGGAGCATCACCGTGCCCGGGGTTGGGCAGCGCTCCACCATCGTCACCATGCAGGTGGTTTCCCACCGGGCGCAGTGGATGCCCGAAGCTCCTCCCACGGTGCTGACCATTCGGGCAAACCCGGACCGCGTCCCCACGCTCCCCATCACGCTGCGGCGTGAGCAAGCTACCTATCACTTCTACCTGCCTGCCCACGCCCTCTCAGGGGGCACGCTGCGCCTGGAGATGGCCACCGACGGGTGGCAGCACCCCGACGACCGCCGCGAGCACCTGGGGGTCGCCGTGGGGGGGGAGTTTCGGGTCGAGAGCACGCGCCCCGGCGGGTGGGTCCTGCCCGACCTGGGAATGGTGGTGGCCTGGTCGTTGGGGCTGGCGCTGCTCTGGTGGGCGCTGCGGCTGCTCTCGTTTGCGCCTACCCACTCGCTCTGGATGCTGCTGCCCCTGGCGCTTGCGCTGCCGCTGCTGGTATGGCTGGAAGCTCCCCGCCTGGGCTTCGGAAATACCTGGGCCATCCACATGGGGCTGATGAGTATGGGCACAGCAGCCGTCTGCGCGTGGGGCATCCCCCCGCTGCTGCGGTGGCTCAAAGCCCTGCCGCGGGACGCGCTCCTACGGTGGCTGCTGCTGCTCGTCGCCATCAGCTTTGTCACGAAATATGGCGGGCGGCTCTACCCCGACGCGATGCCGGGCGACCTCCAGTTGCACGTCAACCGCTCCACCGGTACGCTCCTGGGGAATGTCTACCTTGAGGCGCAGCACCGGGGGCTGCCCTTCCCCTTCCCCAATGGCCCCTACCTGCTGCTCTTCCCCTTCACCGTCCTGGGGCTGGACCTGCGGTGGCTGCTCCAGGTCAGCCTGGGGGCGTATGAGGCAGCAGCGGTGGTGCTGCTCTACATCCTCACGGCCCGCGCCACCGGGCGCGAACGGTGGGGGGTGCTGGCGGCGGCGCTCTATGCCCTGACCTCGGGCGGCTTCATGAACACCTGGTTTATGTTCCATACGCAGGTAGCGGCGCAGGCGTTTTCTCTCCTGCTGCTGACGGTCATCATCGTGGCCTGGCCCAACTATGGCCGCTGGCCCGTCTGGGTCGGGATGGTCGTGCTGTTTGTGCTGGTCTTTCTGGGGCACATCGGCCTGTTCCTGAACACCGCGCTGGTCGGCCTGCTGATTATTCCTCTGCTGTGGTGGCGCTCCCGGCCCGGCTCCGTCGCTGGCCCCGGGCGCAGCGCAGAACGGCGCGGGGTGTGGTGGCTGGTGGGGGCAGGGTTGGCGGCGGCGCTCCTCGCGCTTCTATTCTACTACAGCGCCTTCCTGGGGTTGGTGGTCGAGCAAGTGGTCGGGGTGGCCGCGCACGGCCTGAACGATGTCACGGGCAAGTCCCCCATCCCCCGCGAAACAACCCTGCGGGTGCTGTGGGAAGGCGGCCTTATCACGCACTTCGGCTTCTTCCCGGTGCTCCTGGCGCTCCCCGGTGCGCGGTTCATCAGCCGAGACCGGCGGCTGCGCCGGTCCATCCTGCCGCCACTGCTCTGGCTCACCTTCCTGGTGAGCCTCTCCCAGGCCGGGCTACCGCTGCTCACGCTCAACTCCATCACCACGCGCTGGCTGATGTTCTCGTCGTGGGCAATAGCTGTCACCGGGGCGGTGGGCTACTGGCTGCTCTGGCACAGAGGCCGCGCCGGGCGAATGGTCGCGCTCGTCACAGCAGGGTATGCGGTCTGGCTGACTATCGGGCTGAACCTGGAAGCGCTGGCGCTGCGCCAACCTCCCATCGAGCCATTCTAGCGCTCACCGGCGCATTACAGGCATTCGACAAACGCTATCAGGTCTTCGACAATCTGCTCCCACGAGAAGGTCGTCTCTGCCAGCGTCCGGGCGCGGTGGTCAATGGCAGCCCGCTGGTCGGACGGCAGGTCGAGCAGGACGGCAAGCTGTGCAGCAAGGGCGGGGGGGCTGCCGGGGTCGAACAGGGACCCGACCTGCTCTTCTTCAATAAATTCCAGTCCTGACAATCGGGAACTGAGCACCGGTCGTCCCAGGGCCAGGTATTCGCCAAGCTTGAGTGCGGAGATCCCCATCCGTCGGTTGCGCTCGATGGGCGGGAAGGGAGCCGCCAGCACATCGCACGCTGACAGGATGGAGCAAACCTGCTCGTGCGGGACCCTCCCCAGAAACCGCACGTGCTCCCCCATCGGCTCGGCCAACCGTTGCAGCCTGGGCAACTCGGGGCCGTCGCCCACCAGCAGCACCACGAGCGCCGACCGCTGCGGGAGGAGCAGCTTTGCTCCCTCGATGAGCGTATCCAACCCCTGCCACGCCGAAAACGTCCCCACATAGCCCACCACCTCGGCGTCGGGGAGCAACCCCAGACGGCGGCGAGCTTCCAGGCGGTCGGACGGTGCAAAGGCAGCCGGGTTGACCCCGTTGCGCGTCAGATGCACCCGTCGTGCCCCGTTGCGGTGGGCGATGTTGGCCAGGTTGCGCGTCACTACCACCAGGCCATCCGCCAGACGGTGCTCTACCCGCTCCACCACGCGGTAGAACCGCGTCCGCGCCCGGGTGAGCGGCCCCGCGTCGGCATGTTCGAGGGCATATTCCATCGCGGGCAACCCGTTGACTTCCATCACGCAGGGGACCCCCAGAACCCGGGCCGCCACCACCACCCCCAGATTGAACGAGGCGGCGCGGTGGTAGAGCACATCAGGGCGGCAGGTCTTTGAAAGGGTGATGAGCGTACGGAGCAGCCGGGTCTGAAAGAGCACTTCCCGCGGCGGGTGGGACGGCAGCGGTACCGGGCACACGGAGAGACCAGGAATGGGGGTAGGGGGATGGTTGGGGGCGAGCAGGGTGGTCGGGCGGCGCTGCGCCAGCACCCGGCACACCTCGACAATGTGGGTGGTCTGCCCTCCCACCGCGCCCGGTTGGACCGCCGTGCTATAGAACCACCGTTTGGTCGAGCGCTCCGTCATGCCAGGGGTGCGTTGGTTGATGGGGGGCGAGGGTGGCGGGTCGGGAGCGGGGGAGGCAGGGTCATTTTTCCCTCAATACCCGAAGCTTTCGTTCGACCTCCTCCCGCGCCACGGGGTTGTCGGCCTGCTTGAGAAACAGCTCCAGGTCGGCTATTGCCAGGTCGGTTTGCCCGAGGTGCTCGTAGGCGGCTCCGCGGCTGTAGTAGACCCAGGGGTCATCAATGACCGACTCAATGGCGTGGGTGTAGTCGTTGATGGCCAGTTCGTAGTTTTCCTGTTCATAGTAGGCGTGGCCGCGGTCCAGGTAGACCCACACGTTGTCCGGGTTGAGCCGAAGAAAGGTGTTGTAGTCCTGAAGTGCCAGGTCATAGCTGCCCTGCCGTCGGTAGGCATCGCCGCGGGTGTAGTAGCCCCAGGTGTCATCCGGGTTGAGACGAATAGCCTCGCTGTAGTCCTGGATGGCCTGCTCTCCCCTGCCAAGCTCCTCGTAGGCGCTAGCGCGGGCCTGGTAAGCGCTGGCGTCGTTCGGGTTGAGCCGAATGATCTGGCGGTAGTCCTCGATGGCCTGTTCATACTGCCCCATACTGACCGCGGCGTAGGCCCGGTCATAATAGGCCTGGGTGTCGTCGGGGTCAAGCTCAATCATCGTCGTGTAGTCGACCATAGCCTGCTCGTAGTTGCCCAGGCTCTCGTTGGCGTAGGCGCGGTTGAAGTAGTAGAGCGTCTCTTCCGGATCCAGGTCAATCGCCCTGGTGTAATCGGCAATGGCTCGCTCGTACGATTCCTGAAAATAATAGGCATCCCCGCGGGTATTGTAGACCTCGGGGTCCTGCGGGTCCAATTCAATGGCCCGGCTGTAGTCGGCAAATGCCTGGTCATAGTCCCCCACGCTGGCGTAGGCATCTCCCCGCCCGAGGTAGGAGAAGACATCGTCGGGGTCGAGCGTAAGAGCGCGGTCGTAGTCTTCAATGGCACACTGGTACTCGCTCATGGTATAGTAAGCCATCCCCCGCGAAGAGACGTAGGCTGGTTCGTCGGGAACGAGTGCAATCGCCCGGCTGTAGTCTTCAATGGCCTGGTCATAGTCGCCCAGGCTCTCGTAGGCATAGCCGCGGTCGTACCAGGCATCGGCAAGAGCTGGTTCGAGCGCAATGGCCGCATTGAAGTAGGCAATCGCCCGACCATACTCGCCCTGCTCCAGCGCATCGGAGCCGCGGTCGTAGTAGGCGATGGCGTTGGGCAGCGTCTCAACCTCCGGCACCGTCATCGAGGACCGGGACGAAGAGCAGGACGGGGCCGGAGTCAGGGACAGGGCAGGCTCTACGGTCGTCTCAATCTCAAGCGTTGTCCCTGTTCCCGTCTCAATTTGTGAAAACACCGTACTCACGCGCCTGCCAAGCAGGGTCAGCATCCCCACGACGACGATGGCCACCACGACGCACAGCATCAGAGCACCCCCCAACCCTGCCAGCGAGAGTATCACCCATTTGACCGTCCGGTCCGACGATTCGGGGGGGTCGGGTGGGG
>DAOTUF010000553.1:0-3852 GCA_034437495.1 Chloroflexaceae bacterium
ACCAGACCGGTCGGGTCAATGTTGGTCGAGCCATACCAGACCTGGTAGTCGAGGTGGGGACCTGTGGTCTTACCGGTGCTCCCCATCATCCCCAGGACCGTGCCCGCCGTGACATAGTGCCCATTCTGCACGAGGATTTCGGAGAGGTGGGCATAGTTGGTACGCCAACCCGTCCCCCCCTCGGTCAGTGTCACCTGGTTCCCGCCATACTCAAAGTCTTCTTCCCACCCGACCCATGCCACCCCATCGTGGGTAGCCACGACGGGAACGCCTTCCCACACCCCCGTGCTCACCGCCAGGTCAACGGCCCCCCAGATTTCTGCGGGGGTGTGCGAACCCACGCCGTACCCCTGGGTCATGACGACGCGCCCGGTGGCAGGCTGAAGCGGGCACCCCCGCGGACCGCCCGCACTGAGGACAAATGCCTGACTGGACGGGGGGGGCACAGGGACGGGGGTTTCCGTTGGGAGCGGAGTGGGGGTGGGCGGCGGGGTCGGAGCTTCGACCTCGGGCATACGCTCCAACTCGTGAGGGGAGACGGTCGGGAGCAGCGCCCACGCTTCTCGTCCCGAGGGGCGGTGGTCCCGGTCCTGGTCCTGGTTCGAGGTACCGGCCAGGGCTGCCAGAGGCAGAGACGTGATCGACAGAATGGGAAGGGGGGCATCGCTCCTGGGAAGGGGCCGAGGGACGATGTGGGCCGTCGGCACCGTGGCGGGGATATCTCGGATACTGGCAAGGGAATCGCTTCCTTCGCCTGCTCCCGATGCTGGATGCGCACCATAGGCGGGTCGTCCGGTTGCCCATGTGACCGACACCTGGTAGGGGTAGAGCACGTTGAATGCCAGCGCTGCCACCAGGACGACCAGCAGAGGGACGCGGTGGGCGAAAAAGAGTTCAAATGATGCCGTGGTTTTCATGAGGTTGCCTCCCGGTGTGAATGCTACGTCGGATTATTGCCAGGTCGGGCTATTCGGGGTCAGGCACCGAATGCCTACCTGTAGCGTACCGTCTGGGAGGCAAAAAGGGAATGGGGTGGGAATGACAGCTTGCTGACAGCGCTATCATTATTCCCAATTCCCAGGGAGCATGTGAAAGAGGGAAAGAGGGAGGAAGATGAAGGAAGAACCGGAAGCGGTCAGGAGGTGGGTTCGGTGAGCAGGCACACTTCCGGAAGGGGGCAGACCCGCGGCTCTGGCGGGTGTTTGAGGCGTTGTTCCACCGATGCAAGGGCGTAGTCGAGGTCTTTGCGGATAAGCTCTTCCACAGCAAAGCGGGGGACGACATGCACCAGGGGGCCGAGGAGCGGGGCGAGGTCCAGCGTCATCGTGACCTGAAGATGGGTGCCGCTGTCCTCCGCAGTTGGGGACAGGGTCCAGGCAATCGTTGCCGGCAGCGGCTTCTGCACCCGGAAGGTGATTTCATGCGGCTCCACCCATTCGAGCCGGCCCATAAACCGAACTGTACCCAACATTTTGCCGATGGCAAGGTGGATGGCCAGCCGGGTGCTGTTTCCTCGTTGTTCTTCGATTTCGGCCTTGCGCAATCGCGGCAGGAGATGGGGCAACCCCTGGGGGTCGGAAAGCACCCGAAAGGTCTCGGACGGTGGAACGGCACTGATGGTGTGCTGGCGCTTCATACGAATTTTCATGGGAACTGGTCCGCCTCAATATTCGGGCCGGGTAGTCTATCCCTGACCAGGCCACTGGCTGTCCTGTTCCCCCTATCATACCACACATGCCCCGCACCTGACAACGGAGCCGGAAAAAACTGCCCCTCCCCTCTTGCAAAGGAGGGGAAGTCATGCTATAATGCACCTCAGTTGCGCGGGAGTAGCTCAGTTGGTAGAGCGACACCTTGCCAAGGTGTAGGTCGCGGGTTCGAACCCCGTCTCCCGCTCCAATATATTGCTGGTGAACAGCCAGACTCTCAGGTATAACGCCCGAACATCCACGTTCGGGCGTTTCTGTTTCAGGAAGATACCTTGCTCGAAGGATACCGTCTGTCACACTGGGGAGCAGGTTATGGTACACTAAGGGCCAGAATCCGGAAGAGCCAGGAAAAGGTATCCACATGCCCACACCGCAAGAACAGGACCAGAATCACGATGCCAGCCAGATTGTTGCGCATATCGCCCAGGTCCTGGGCGAAAATGAAAAGCGGCCCGTGACCACCATCAGCCGCATTACCGAACATTTTGGCGCAGCGTTTGCCCAACAGGTGCTCGAAGAAACGCTCCAGGTCGAGTCCCAGGGGGGGTTGTTGCTCAGCGATGGCAGCCGCCGCCGCACCCTGGGGGGCGTCTTCTTCTACCTCGTCCGAAAACGTATCTCCAAAAAAGATACGTTTCACATCTTCTACAAGGAAATCGAACGACAGCAGCGCAAAAAAAACGTCCCATTTGCCTGGAAAGAGCGCATCAAGATCGCTCGGGAACTCAAAAAGGAACAGGGGGAAGCCAGGGTGAAAGTCACGCTCATTGGAAGACCTGGGAAAGTCGTGGAAAAGCGCACCTTTACGATGACGATGATGACGGAACGCAAGATACCGGCCCTGCCCAAAGGTATGCCAGAGCCACCACAAAGTACCACCACCTATATGGTCTACATCAGTAAGAAACAGTGGAACCGCGTTCGGGAAGCCATCAAAAACCCGAATGATGTGCTCATCATTGAGGGATTTGCCCGCTACGATCCCGAGCTTGAAGGCATCGCGGTGTTTGCCAGCAACACGCAGACCAAATTCTTGCAACAACGACAGCGGCAGGCTCAGGCCGAAGACGCCCAGAAACCAGGAGAGAACGCGCAAGAACCAGGAGAGAACGCGCAAGAACCAGGAGAAGACGCGCAAGAACCAGAACCAGAAAAGGAAGAGACCCATTCCGCCGGTCAGACCTGACACGCTCCACCCCGCCGGCCATCATACGCTGGTGCAGCGCCAGTTTGCGCCCGTTGCACGGGACTACGTCAGCAGCGCCACCCACGCCCACGGAGCCGACCTGGGGCGGATGCTGGAGCTTGCTGCGCCCACGGGTAGCGAGCGGGTGCTAGATGTCGCCACAGGCGGTGGGCACACGGCCATGGCGTTTGCTCCCCATGTGCAGCATACCACTGCCAGCGACCTGACCCTGGAGATGCTCACCGCGGCCCGTCAGCACCTTGCGGGGCACGGAGTGGGCAGAGGAGCGGTAGACTACTGCCGCGCTGCGGCCGAGGCGCTTCCCTTTGCCGCCGAACGCTTCGACCTCGTGACCTGTCGGGTGGCCGCTCACCACTTTGCCGATGTTCGGGCATTTGTGGCGGAGGCGGCCCGCGTGCTGCGTCCCGACGGTCGGTTGCTCGTGTCCGACCACATTGGCCTGGATGATGCCGACCTGGATAGCTTTATGGACCGCTTCGAGCGCTGGCGCGACCCCGGCCACGTGCGGGCCTACCGCTTTGCCGAGTGGCACGACTTTTGCCAGGGGGCCGGGCTATCGGTCGTTCACACGGAAGATTTCCCCCGCGAACCCTACGAGTTCGAGGCCTGGACGCAGCGCATCCGGATGCCAGAGACCGAGCGGGACGCCCTGGAGCGCTGGTTGCTCTCCGCTCCGGCCCGTTTCCGCGCGTTCTTCGAGATGGTCGAAGCGGATGGGAGGGTAGTGTCGCTGCGGGGGATGTTTGGCATTATCGTGGCCCACAAGCCGGGCAACACCAGATGAGGATGGGGGGTATCCTGACCCCCCGCCCCCGACCATCACGTCTCCTCTGCGGCATCGGCTCGGTGCCCTGCCAGCACCACAAACACATCCTCAAGCGTTGGTTCAACCTCCACCACCACCGCTTGAGGATGTGTTTGTGGTGCTGGCAGGGC
>DAOTUF010000554.1:0-1786 GCA_034437495.1 Chloroflexaceae bacterium
GGGGGCCGTCATCGGGGGGGGGAGATGAGCAGACAGACCCTTCGGTGCGCTGGTCGTGGAGCCACTGCACCACGGCGTGCTGCTTTGCTGCACGCTTCAGGGTTTCCAGGGTGCGTGCCAGTTCGTCCGTGGCGATACACAGGGTGGCGGTGCGCTCGGTGCGGGGACGCACCCCCGGCGAGCGCATCACGATGGTGTCTTCGAGCAACCCCCGTTCGCGCAACATCTGGCAGCCTTCGCGCAGTTTCGCTTCGGAGCCACTCAGGGCACGGCGGAGGTCTGGTTCTGTGGTTTTGCCGTGGGTGCGCAGGTAGTAGAGGATGCCGCGCTCGTAGGCGGGCAGGGTGTCGAGTTCGATTTCCAGACCGCGGGACGTGGCGAACCAGGTGGTGGTGGCGTGCTGCGAGACGCCGGGCGGCAGCAAGAGTGCCAGAACCTCATAGAGCGGCACGACGCAGGCCCGCGCAACGCGGCAAGCCAGGCGCAGGCCGACCGCGGAGATGCGGGCTTCGGGGTCGGGGCACCCGGCGATGTCGCGCAGGGGACGGGGAGACCCGTTCGTTCGTTCGGAGATATCGAGCACCACTCCCTGGAGCATCCGGTTCCGGAGGGGCACCCAGACGAGGTGGCCGAGTTGGACGGTGCCGCGGAGGTCGGGCGGAACGCGGTAGCTCAGGGTGGCGCTGGTTCCATCCTTGAGGGTGCGGGGGAGGACGACGCTGGCAATTTGTTCTGCTGGCATAGGGGACAGTGTAGCACGGAGCGGGGTGGGGTGCAATGGGGGGGATGTGGGAGCAAAAGGAGAGCCAGATTTGTGGTATGATGGAGGAGAGTGGGGATAGGAGATGGGAGGTAGGGAGACAGGCCGGGTGGACACGGAAGAGCTTCATCATATCCTGGTTCACGCCGTTAGCGGTGAAGAACTGAAAACATGGTGTTTCCACCACTTTCGCGAGGTGCATAATAATTTTACCGGTGGGATGTTGAAGGAAACCATGGTGCTGCTCCTGATTCAACATTGTGAGCATCACAATGAGCGGGACAAACTGGTGAAGCTCCTCCGCGAAAAGCGACCGGAGCTTTTCCCCGGTGCATCGGCACCGGTCGCGCTGCCGGTGCCGGTCCCCACTCTGCCCGCCAACTACGAGTATGACGTGTTCTTGAGCTATGCCGAAGGAAAAAAAGGACAGTTCGGAGCATGGACCCGCAACCATTTCTTGATGCTGTTCTCTCTCCACCTGGAAGGGTCGCTTGGTCGTCCCCCCACTATCTTCAGCGAACGGGAGGGAATGGCCGAAGGGGGGCCGTGGCCTGCTCGCTTCAAGCATGCACTTATCCGCTCTCGCTGCATGGTTGCCATCTGGTCTCCCTCGTACTTTCAGTCGTCATGGTGCTGGTGTGAGTTTCATGCGATGCTTGAGCACGAGCGGTTGCTCGGTTTGCGCACGACGGAAAAGCCCTGGGGTCTCATTCTTCCCGTGACGATATCCGATGGCAAGCATTTCCCGCCCGAGGCCAGAGCGTTGGAAGACAGCGTTTTCGATTGTCGGAACTTCCTACGGGTAGGGGAGGCATTTGAAAAGACACCCAGATATCTTGATTTTGAGGATCGTGTTGTGATGTGGGCTGAACGGGTTGCTGAAGCCATTGATTGTCACATGAGAGACCACGCCCCACCCCTGGACGAAGCCCGCCTTGAGACCCTGCACGTTGAGGTACCGGGCGCTTTCCTTTCGGCGTTTCCCTTGCCCGAACTGGAATAGGAGGTTGAGATGGGAGAAGTCGT
>DAOTUF010000555.1:0-2044 GCA_034437495.1 Chloroflexaceae bacterium
CCGCCGCCTGCGCCAGGGATGAGCACCCGTTCGCCCGGGCGAACGGGTGCTCATCCCTGGCGCAGGCGGCGGGATAGCCACGGCTGCCATTCAGATTGCGAAGCTGGCCGGAGCCTGTGTCTATGCGACCACCAGCACCCCGAAAAAAATGCAGCAGGTCCGCGAACTGGGAGCCGACGAGGTCATCAATTACCGCGAGGAGGACGTGACCAGGGCGATATGGAACCTGACCGGCAAGCGCGGGGTCGATGTCGTGTTTGACAGCGTGGGGGCCGCCACCCTGGACACGAGCATACGCGTGCTGAAGCGCGGCGGGAGGCTCGTGACCTGCGGCGCGACCTCCGGTTCGCTGGTCGAAACGAACCTCAACCTGATTTTCTGGAAACAAATCAGCCTCATCGGAGCCACTGCCTCCACCCATGCCGAGTTTCGTCAGGTGATGGAACTCATCTTTAGCGAGCGGCTCAAGCCGGTGGTGGACCGGGTGCTCCCACTCAGCGAGGGACGCGAGGGGCAGCGAGCGCTCGAAGCGGGTGAACAGTTTGGAAAGATTGTGCTGGAACCATAACTAAACCATAACCATAACCATACGGAATAACCGAAGGAAAGGAGGTCCTGTGTCAACAACTCCTCCCTACACGCTGCTCTATGATGCGTCCTGCCGCATCTGCACCCGTCAGGTCCGCGTGGTCGAAGAACACGACCAGGCGGAGCGGGTTGAGCTTCTGGATATCAACAGCGAGGAGGCGCGGGTTCGCTTCCCACAGATAACCCCGCAGGATGCCCGCCGGGAGCTGTATCTGGCGGCTCCCGATGGAACCCTCTACCGCGGGGCAGAGGCGGTGCGCCAGACCTTGCTGCTGCTGCCACCGTTGCGCGGGTTGGGCCGCTTGATGTCCCTGCCCGGCGCGATGGTGCTGGCGCGACCGCTCTATGCCTGGGTTGCCCGCAACCGCTACCGGTTGGGGGGCCGGACCGGCTCCTGCGAGGAGGGGACGTGCGGCTTTGACCCGTCCGATCGCCATCGCGGGGCCGGCTGAGGACCGTTACTTCGCTTCCTTCTCTCCCTCCCCCTCGGTAATGGTGATGCGCAGCATTTGCTCGCCCGGTTCCCTCGCTTTCGCCGGGTCGCGCAGCGGGATACCATTCACAATATCCTGCCCCGCTGTCACCTCGCCAAAGATAGTGTACTGCTGGTTCAGGAAGGGGGTTGGAGCCGTGGTAATGAAGAACTGCGACCCGGCGCTATCCGGGTCGTTTGCCCGCGCCATCGCCACAACCCCGGGACGGTCGAACAGGACTTTGTCGGTAAACTCCGCCGGAACGGTGTAGCCCGGCCCGCCCATCCCGGTCCCCGTCGGGTCTCCTCCCTGCGCCATAAACCCCTCGATGACACGGTGCCAGGTCAGGCCATCGTAGAAGCCCTCCCGCGCCAGAAAGACAAAGCTGTTGACCGTCTGGGGGGCGATATCAGGCCGCAGCCGGATGACGATATCGCCGCGTGGGGTGGTAATGGTCGCCTGGTATGATTTGTCGGGGTCGATGGTCATGGGGGGAAGTGATTGATAGGCCATAGAATCCTCCTCTCTGGTCGCTGCGGTTGGCAGCGGCGTCTGAACTGGTTCATTTCCGATTGCATCGTTCGAAGCATCAAGCTCTGGCGTCACCCATTCGCCAATCTCGTGGCGGAGGGGGGAACCAGTCAGCGATGCTGGTTCGTCCACGTGCTGCTGAGCCTGCTGAGCCTGCTGACCGCTGGAGCGACCAGCGAGAAAGACGCCCAGTCCAAGGAATATCCCAAGGACCACCAGGCTGGAGAGCAGCGCCGGCAGGTTCACCGGCGGTGGGGGTGGGGCAGGCTCCGAACGGGTTTGTTTTGCCTTCTTCATAGAAATAGAAATGGCGGCGCAGGAAACCACCTGCTTCGTGCTGGTGGAGGAAGCGCCGCTGTCCTCCTTTTCTTTTGCTCCAACCATTCCACAACGTCGTCCTGGGCTGGTTTTTTACCTTACGGCGGGAAAACCAGCAAACCCACTCGCCTTGC
>DAOTUF010000556.1:0-14020 GCA_034437495.1 Chloroflexaceae bacterium
GCGGACTATCCGCCCCCGGCGGCCCCACCACCACCAGACAGGGAGTCCACCCCTCCTGCACCGCCTCCCCCGGTATCGGAGATGTCCCAGGGGATTGGCCTGGACCTGGCCACGTGGGAACAGGAGCACGGCGAACCAGAGGGAGAAAGCGGCGGTCTCATCGAATATAACGGAGGGGCCTTTCACCTGGTTCCCCACAAGAATACCAATATCTGGTATCTGGAGCGTATCTGGGGGGACAACGATGCCCTCCCCCTCGATGAGGCCCGAGCGATAGCCAGCCGGTACATCCCCGAAGATGCCACCTTGCTCGAAACAACCTCCGACCAGTCGTCAACTATCGACATCTACCACAGCGAGTGGCTCATCGGGCGCTATCCTGAAACGATGGCCTGGTCCGGCGGGTTCCTCTCTGACACCACCGCCTCCGACGCCAATGGCAATCCAGGGGACTTTATGGTCCACTACCAGAGCAACCACGAAGATCGGATTGTCTCGTTCTTTATCACGACCGGAAGAGCGGGGGGTGACAGTCAGGAGTCCCAGGAGTAGGGGAAGTGCTCCGAACGAAGGAGTGAGGCGCGGTGACAGATTGGAAGCGTGCAAGGAAGGAACGAATACGATGGCTTATTATATCCGAGATCACTTCCCCCCCGGCCCGGTGCTTGGCGCACGCCGCCCGAGCATCAACGAGTTTTTTCTCTCATCCTACACGATGAGCATCTACGCCGGGTGTGAATTTGGCTGCCCCTACTGCGATGGGTGGGCCTACCAATCTCGCCCGCTGAACGAAATTGTACGGGTGCCGCTCGATATCCCACCCCGCCTGGCGCAAGAACTCACCACCGTGAGCCGGGGGGACCTGGTGGCGGTCACGGCGCTGAGCGACCCCTACCAGCCGGCCGAGCAGACCTACCGTATCACTCGCCAGGTACTCCAACTCTTTGCCGACGCCGGACAACCATGCCTGGTCTTGACCAAGGGGACCGGCGTTCTGGAAGACCTTCCCCTGCTCCAGCGCATCAACGAGCGGAGCCTTGCGATTGTGATGATGACCATTCTGACGCTGAATGCGTCCATGGCCGAGCGCCTGGAGGGAAAAGCCCCCTCACCGGCTTCGCGCCTGGAGGCTATCGCCGCGCTGAAACGCGCCGGTATCCCCGTCGGGGTGGCCCTGATTCCCGTCCTGCCCTATGTGAACGATACCAACTACGTCCTTTCGGGGTTGCTCCAGGCCAGCTATGACGTGGGGGCTGACTTTGTCGTCTGGGATTTTCTGGATATCCCCAACAAAAGCCACTTCAACCGTATCAATGAAATGCTGGCTCGCATTGGTTCCTACCCGCCCGACTATTACCGGAGCCTCTACGGGAACCAGACGCTGCCCAATACCGCCTACCGAACCCGTCGCAACACCGACCTGGTCTATCGGTGCGACCTCCTGACGCTCGACGTGCGCATCCCACACCGCATCTACGCGGGCAAGCTCCTGCCCACCAATGAAGCGGCGCTGCTCCTCAAGCACTACGCCTTCCACGACATGACCCAGGGACGAAAGCACATGGCCCGGCTCCACCGGGAGCTAGCCGACCTGGTGTACCAGGGACGGGCAACCCCTGAACGGTTGGCTATCAGTCCCCTCTGGCCATCGCTCAAAGAGATATTGGGGTGGTGAGGGACGAGGAGGCTTCGTGGGGTTCTTGCGATTCGGGCCGGCCCGCGGGAAGGTCACGATGAAGGTAGTCGCGGGACTCAGCCTGCTCCCGCAGCCGGGTGAAAAGACGCTCCCGCAGAGACCCCAGGAGCGTCTGGTAGGCCGGACTCAGGAGCGGCTCAGTCCACATAATCAGGGCATCCTCGCCGTTGTCGTAGTAGCGCGGTCGCTGCGCTGTGGGCGTGAAGCCATACTTGAGGTAGAGGCTCTGGGCCGCCACGTTGGACACCCGCACCTCGAGGGTCAGCATGGCGGCTCCCATCTCACTGGCCAGGTCAATCAACCCGTTGAGGAGCAATTCGCCAATCCCCCGTCCGCGGCAGGAGGGGTGAACGGCCACGGTGATGATGTGGCCTTCGTCCACCACGACCGATAGCCCGGCATAACCGACAATCGCCTCCTCCGTCGGGGGAGATGGGGGTTCGCTGGCGGTTCCTCCCAGAAGGCGATGCAGGAGCGGGGCCACCAGGGGGGACCTGGAGGTGAGCAGGCGCGGAGGTCGCGGAGGCCGCGGCGGGGGAAACACCGGGCTGGAGCGGGCAACGAGGTAGCGATGGTACCGGGGTTGGCGCAGTTCGCGCCGGTACATCTCGTCCGACCAGTGGACATCAAAGCTCAGGCGCTCAATGGCCTGCACCGCCTTGATGTCCTTTTCCGTCATCGCATCAAGAAAAAAGTAGCCCACAGGTCACTTCTCCGGCTCACGAATCTGGCTCAAGGGCAGTTGCGTCCTGGACCTGCAACCTGCTCTGGTAGGCTCCATTGCGCCCGAACCCCCCGCCGGTCTCGAATGGACCGGTCACTTCCACCACCCCCCAGACATAGCTATTGTTGGGACCCAGGTTCAACTTCTGTGACTGGTCGGGCGGAAATCCTTCCATCCAGATGGGGGTTCCCATGGGTTGAGGGCTGCTCCCATCTTTTTCGGTCGCCACTCCCTCTGCCAGCACCCAGATCATCTGATTCCAGAAGTAGTAGCCTCGCGTCGTCACCACCTGGTCGTGGTAGCGGTCCGGGTTTTCCTGGAGTTCAAAGAACGAGACCGCATCTTCCCCAGAAGGTCTATTCTCCGGGGCTATCGTGTGCTCGACCCGCTCGATGCGCTCGATACTCTGCGCTTCGGAGGCGCGGAGTTGATAGTCGTAGCTCCCCTCCGGGCCAAAGTCTCCCCCCGCCTCGAACGTACCCCTCACGCGGACAAAGCCGTAGACCGAGTCCCCCGGACGGTGAAGCTCGCTCATCGTATCTTCGGGAAACCCTTCCACCCAGATCTGGTCTCCAAGGGGCTGCGCATCCAGGCCGCTGTCGAGCGTGCTGAAGCCAGGAGCCAGCACCGAGACCGGTGGGTCGCCAGGCCGCCAGATATATGCACCATCAACGGTGATTTCCTGACCGGTGTACTGCCCGGCCTGCTCCATCACGTCTTGAACGTAGAGCACTCCACCGGATGTGCCGCCGCACGTGACCAGCAATGCCAGGCTGGTCAGCGACAGGATGGCGAGCATCAGGGATCGCCACGGAGCGCAAACCATTCCATCCCTCCTCTTCATTTACTACGTATGGGCGATTATACCAGAATGGGCGAGGAACCGCAATAGCCCATTCTGATGATACCCACAGGAGTTACGACCGGGTATCGCAGCTTCTTCAGAGGTTTGCAAAAGCCTTCCGGAAATGCTATACTAAAAATCGCGTGGAGACAACATGGGCACAGACCGGTCCTGCCACTTCTGCTCGTCGGTCCCGTTATCCAGATAAGACGCAGCACCATGGGATGAAGCAACGGAGGGCGGGATGATCAAGCAACAGATGAGATGTAAGGATAGGGGTGTGTCTCTATTGTAGGGAATCAGGGGTATCGGTGCCATAGCGTTCCTGAAAAGTGGGTCACTCCCACTTTTCTTGTTGTAGGGCAAAGGCGAACGGTCAGCGTCAGAAGCCACCGAATGCCAGACCAGAAAGGAGGAGCGGTGCTTGCTCCACCCGCGCCGGCCCGGTGCGGTGGGTTCCCGCGCCGCTATTTCTATGAAGAGCGATTTTTATGCTGCCATTTCTCAGATTGCGGCGGAGCGTGGCATCCCGAGGGAAGCCATCATTGATGTCATGGAAAAGGCCCTGGTGACTGCCTATAAACGGACTCTGGGGAACAACCCTCCTCCCACGGAAATCTCGGTCAAGATGGACCCTGAGACGGGTATGGCACGCGTCTATGCTGAAAAACAGGTCGTCGAAGAAGTCTTCGATGACCGCTTCGAGGTGGAGCTTTCGATTGCTCAGCGGGTCAAGACGGATATCCAGATTGGCGAAATGATCTTCATCGAAAGCACCCCGCGAGACTTCGGGCGCATCGCGGCCCAGACCGCCAAGCAAGTGGTGCTCCAGGGCATCAAAGAAGTGGAACGCGACTATATCTATAGCGAGTTTATGGACCGCGAAGGAGACCTGGTGGCTGCAACGGTGCAGCGCATGGCAAAGGGGAACATCATTCTCGAACTGGGCAAAGCCGAAGCCATCCTGCCACCCAAAGAGCAGGTCGAAACCGACCGCTACTACCATGGGCAGCGGCTGCGCGTCTACCTGACCGAAATCCGGCGGGAGGAACGCGGCCCACGGCTCATCGTCTCACGGGTCCACAAAAACCTGATCCTCCGGCTCTTCGAGATGGAAGTGCCGGAAATCTACAATGGAACCGTCGAAATCAAATCGATTGCCCGCGAACCCGGCTTGCGCACCAAGGTCGCCGTTGCAGCGCAGCAAGAGGGTATCGATCCGGTCGGGTCGTGTGTCGGGATGCGCGGTATTCGTATCCAGAATATTGTCAACGAGCTGAATGGCGAGAAAATCGACGTGGTGCAGTGGTCATCCGACCCGAAGGAGTTCATTGCCAATGCGCTCTCGCCAGCCCAGGTAGTCGAAGTCCACCTGGACGAGCATGAGCGAGCCGCGATGGTCGTGGTACCAGATAAGCAACTCTCGCTGGCCATCGGGCGGGAAGGGCAGAACGTGCGGCTGGCAGCCAAGCTTACCAACTGGCGGATTGATATCAAGAGTGCGACCACGCTGCTGGAGGAAGAACGCGAAGCCGCCGACGCCCGCGAAGCTGCCGATGCCGAGGCGATGGCGACCGAGGCCGCCCTTGCCAATGCCAAGGTCGAGACGCGCAAGGTCCGCCTCGATGGAACGGTCGTCTATCAGAATGCGCACTACGGCCCCCTCGGAGATGACTTGATTGGCGAGTCCGTACAGCTTCGCGCCACGACGCACAAATTGTACATCTACTCGAATGATCGGCTGGTTGCCTCCTACATGCTGGCAGAGCCACCCGAGTCGGGCCTGGAAGAGTAGGGCAGGCCGGGCGAGGTGTGAAAAGCATGGTGAGGGGGAATGACTCGAGGTGGGGAAGGGGAATGACGCGAAGGGAGAAGAAAGAGAAGGAGAAGAGCCAGTGTGCATAGGGGTGGGGGAAACGCATCAACGCCATGAGCCAGTGCGTATGTGCCTGGCGTGCCGGAGAACGGCTCCCCAGAGCACGCTGGTTCGACTGAGGCGGACCGGGGACGGTCCCCAGCAGCGGGTACAGATAGACCTGTCCCGAAAACAGGGCGGGCGAGGGGCCTACCTGTGTCCTGACCCGGCCTGCTGGAAATCCGCAATGAAGCGGCGCAGCCTGGAACGAGCACTCCGTCTTGACGCCCTGCATCCTGATGATCGGGCGGCGCTGATGCAGTTTGCTCAAAGTTTGGAGGGGGCAACCGTGAACGAAAGATAAAGATACGCATAGGTATGTAGGTGGTTGTGCCGGTTCGTTCCCCGGCCCGCTCCGGGGTCGAAACGGTAGAACCAGGAAAGGGGGCAAATAATGCCAAAGAAAGATTCTTCCGTAACCAGAAATGAACAGGAGAGCACCCAGCGCAGCAAGAGTGCCGATGGGGAGACCCGCCGGTCCTCCCCTCCTTCACGGGGTGGGGGGAGCAGTGGGTTTGCTCGCGGCAGTAGCAGCGGCAGCAGCGGCAGCAGTGGGGGCAGTCGGGGAAGCAGTGCGCGAGGGGGCAGTGGCGGTGGAGGCCCCCGCAGCGGGGGCAATCGGGGAAGCAGTGCGCGGGGAGGGAGTGGCGGCAACGGGGTTCCTGCCAGTGACAAAAAGAACGAAGGCGGAACCACCAGGCGGCCGGAGAACCGCGGCGATCAGCGGAGCAACCAGCGGGGTACGCAGCGGAGGCACCCATCCACTCGGGGAGGGCGCAGCGGACCACCCCGAGGGGGAGGCCAGCGTGGAATGACCGGTCGGGGGGGAGGTGGCCGAACAACGTCTCAACCACCCCGTCCTCCAGTCCCGGCGCGGCAGCGCGGCCCCATCGAACTCCCCGGTATTATGACCGTGCGCGAATTTTCTGAAGCGACGGGCATCAGTGCCGCCGAAATTCTCAAAGCCCTCTTGAAGGGGGGAGTTGTTGCCAATATCAATCAGCAGATTGACTACGAGACAGCCGAAGTGATTGCCAGCGATTTTTCGCTCGAAACGTTGGAGAAGGTTCCCGAAAAGGCTGCCAATGTGATTGAAAACATTGCGGACTTTCTCGCAGCGCAGCAAGCGGAACATCTCATTCCCCGTCCGCCCGTGGTCACGATTATGGGCCACGTGGACCATGGCAAGACCAAGCTTCTCGACGCCGTTCGCTCCACGCGGGTCGCAGAGGGAGAAGCAGGCGGAATCACGCAGCACATCGGGGCCTACCAGATTGAGGTGCATGGACGCAAGATTACCTTCCTGGACACCCCCGGTCACGAAGCCTTCACCGCCATGCGAGCGCGGGGAGCGCAAGTCACCGATATTGTCGTGCTGGTGGTGGCGGCCGACGATGGGGTGATGCCCCAGACGGTCGAAGCGATTTCGCACGTGAAGGCAGCCGGCGGCCCCATGATTGTGGCGGTCAACAAGATCGATCTGCCCTCCGCCAACCCGGACCGTGTCAAACAGCAGTTGCTCAACAGTGATGTCGTGATTGAGGAATACGGCGGGAACATCCCGTGCGTCGAAGTCTCGGCCCGCCAGAAGCTCAACATTGACGGGCTGCTCGAGATGATCTTGCTGGTAGCCGATATGGAAGACCTGCGGGCCAACCCCCACACTTCCGCCGTCGGAACAATTGTGGAAGCGGAGATGGACAAGAACCGTGGTTCGGTGGCAACGGCGCTGATACAGCACGGGACGCTCCGCCCCGAAGACACCGTGCTGGTGGGGTGTGCCGCTGGCAAGGTCAAGATGATGTTCGGGGACAACGGCAGGCGGCTACGCTATGCCGAACCCTCCACCCCCGTGGAAATCCTGGGGTTGGAGGATGTGCCGCAGGCCGGGGACATCCTGCAAGTCATGGACGACTTGCAAACAGCCCGCTCTATCGCCTTGCAGCGCCAGCGGCAGCAGCGCATGGAGGCCATCGGGGGCACGCAGGGTCTCAGCCTCGACGATATCTTCAAGCAGATCCAGCAGGGGCAGGTCAAAGAACTGAACCTGATACTCAAGGCAGATGTGCAGGGGTCGCTCGGAGCTATCGAACATCAGTTGAACCAGTTGAACGAAAAGCTGAGCGAAGTTCAGCTCAAGGTGATACACAAGGGGACCGGCACCATCACCGAAAGTGACGTGAACCTGGCCGTGGTGAGCCACGCTATCATCATCGGGTTCAACGCTCGTCCCCACCCGATTGCCCGCAAAGCCGCCGAACAGCGGGGGGTTGATATCCGCTTCTACAATGTGATCTATCAGCTCACCGAAGATATCCAGAAGGCCATGGTCGGCTTGCTCGACCCGGAATACCGGGAGGTTGTGGAGGGCTTTGCCGAGGTGCGCAACACCTTCCGTCTCCCCTCGCGTGAGATTGTCGCGGGTATCAATGTGACCGACGGGAAGGTGAACCGCAACCTGACGGTGCGCGTGCTGCGCAGCGGGGTGGTCATCCACGATGGACGTATTGGCAACCTCAAGCGGTTCAAAGACGATGTGCGCGAGGTGACGGCGGGCTATGAGTGTGGCCTCATTGTCGAAAACTTCAACGATGTTCAGGTCGGCGACACGATGGAATTTTACCGCAAGGAACAGGTGGTCCGGACGGCGTGAGCGGTTCGGGACCTCTCCCGCTTCCCATAAAGATGGGAGGAAGGTAGTATGAGCAGACGAATCCGACAGGTCGCAGATAGCATCCAGCGGATTCTGGGTGATGTCATTCAGAATGAGTTGCAAGACCCGCGAGTAGGGTTTGCCACGGTGGTGGGGGTCGAGGTGAGCACCGACCTCCAGCACGCGCGGGTGCGGGTTTCGGTGATGGGAGACGAGGCGCAGCGTTCGGAGACGATGCTCGGGCTGAACCGGGCCAGAGGCTTCTTGCGGCGGCGCGTAGCGGAAGAACTCAACCATCTGCGGTGTGTGCCGGACCTGCGTCTGGAACTGGATACCTCGCTCGATTACAGTATGCGGATTGACGAGGTATTGCGCGAGGTAGCGCGGACGCGGACTGAGCAAGAGCAAGAGCAAGAGGATTACACCATGAACGATACCCGTGACGAGTGATGCGGGGTCCCCCCATCCCCGTCGCGGGTGTCAGGTCTCCACCAGGTCCCACATCTGCACGGTCCGGTCCACCGACCCGGACACCAGGGTGCGACCGTCCGGGGCAAACGCAAGGCTCGTCACAACGCCAGTGTGCTTTTCGAGGGTTCGGAGCAGGGTACCGCTCTGCACCTGCCAGAGGCGGACGGTCGTGTCGGCGGCTCCCGATGCCAGGATAGCCCCGTCGGGCGAGAAAGCAACCGCCCGTACATAGCCCTTGTGTCCGCGCAGGGTGCAGAAGAGGGTGCCGTCATGCACCCGCCACAGGCGGATGGTGCGGTCGCCCGCACCGGAGGCCAGCAGGGAACCGTCCGGAGCAAAGGCCACGCTCCACACCCAGTGGCGGTGTTCCTCCAGGATGCGCAGCAGCATCCCGTCATTCACGCGCCAGAGCCGCACCGTCATATCGCTTGAACCAGAGGCGAGGGTGTGACCGTCGGGCGCAAAGGCCACGCTCCACACATCGCCGCTGTGTCCCTGAAGCGTCTGGATGAGCGCCCCATCTCCATCTCCATCCCCATCCCTAGCATGGACGCGCCAGAGCCGCACCGTGCGGTCCCACCCGCCCGATGCCAGCAGGGAGCCATCGGGCGAGAAAGTAATACGCTGCACCTCATCGGTGTGTCCCCGCAGCGTTGCTATCGGTGTTCCATCGTGCGTGCGCCAGAGGCGGATGGTGTGGTCCGCCGCACCGGTGGCGAACGTCTGCCCATCTGGTGAAAAGGCCACGCTCCGCACGCTGCCCGTGTGGGCCTGGAGCGTGTAGCGCAGCGTCCCATCAGTCGTTTGCCACACCTGGACCTTGCGGTCGCTTGCGCCCACCGCGAGAATCTGGCTGTTGGGCGCAAAGGCCACATCGAGCACCGGCGCGTCAGAGAGGCTTTGTTCGCTGTCCTCGGGGGTGCGCAACTCCTGACGCTCGCGCTCGCGCCATGCCTGCTGCATCGTGTGCCAGGCCGTGGGGGGCAGGGCCGTGCTCCAGAGCCGTACCAGGTTGTCCACCGCCGCCGAAGCCAGCATCGTCCCATCGGGCGCAAAGGCCACGCTCGTCACGACATCGGTATGCCCGCGCAGTGTCTCCAGGGGGAGGCCATCGGGCATCCGCCACAGGCGCACGGTTTTGTCGCCCGAGGCCGAGGCCAGCACCCGCCCGTCGGGTGAGAAGGCCACCCAGGTGATAACCCCGGTGTGCCCCTGCAAGGTGCCGAGCAGGGTACCGTCCGACACACGCCACAGACGGATGGCCTTGCCCACCGAGGCCGACGCCAGCACGGGTCCGTCGGGTGAGAAAGCCACACTCTGCACCCAGTTTTTGTGGCCGTGCAGCGTCCGCCGACAGGTGCCATCAGCGATATTCCAGAGGCGGACGGTCTTGTCGCCCGAGGCCGAGGCGAGGGTGCGACCATCGGGCGCAAAGGCCACGCTCCACACATCGCCCGTGTGGCCCTGCAAGGTCCGCAGCAGGGTACCATCCGACACGCGCCACAACCGCACAGTCCGGTCCCACCCGCCGGACGCCAGGGTGCGACCGTCGGGCGCAAAGGCCACACTGCGCACCTCATCGGTGTGCCCTCGAAGCACCTGCAAGAGCGTGCCATCATAGGTGCGCCACAGCCGTACGGCTCCATCTGCCGCGCCGGAGGCGAGCACCTGCCCCTGGGGGGCAAAAACCACGCTGAAAGCTTCATCGGGGTGGCCCTGCAAGGTCCGCAGCAGGGTGCCATCCGACACGCGCCACAGGTCAATGGTGCCATCGCTGGTGGTGGCGGCGAAGGTGCGGCTGTCGGGAGCAAAGGCCACACTGGTAGCGCGGGCGAGCAACTCTCGCTGAAGCGGCCCCTGCACCTGGAGCGACGGACGGGCCGCGCCCGGTGTCGCTGCTCGCGGCGGAGCGGGGGCCGGGGTGGAGGAGGGAAAGACCGAGGGCGGCGAGATGACGATGGTCTGGCCCGTGGAGACCGCCCCGGACTGGCGAATCATTGTGAGAAAGTCGCGCATCACTGCGGCGTTGGAAGGGCGGTCTTCGGGCTTGAGCGACATCGTTTGCAGGAGCAGCCGGTTCATCGGGTCGGGCAGACCCTCAATCGGGCGCAGGGGGTCGGGTTGACCAAACAGGATGGCAGCTCCCCGCGACATGGCGTCAATGGGAGGGTGCGTATCGGTCGGGGAGATGCCACTGAGCAGATGGTACATCGTGGCCGCCAGGCTATAGAGGTCACTGCGCGGTTCGGTGCCGGTGCCCTGAATCTGTTCCAGCGGGGCGTAGGGCAGGGTATAGGCGTGGATGCTGCCGCTGCGGACCTGGGGTTTCTGGACTTCGGTCACTTTGGCCAACCCGAGGTCGAGCACGATAATCTCGCCCTGGGGGGTCAGCTTCAGGTTATTCGGCTTGATGTCGCGGTGGATGACGGGCGTCGGGCGCGTGTGCAGGTAGTGCAGCACATCGAGTATCTGGTCGGCCCAGGTCAGCACCTCGGGGAGCGGGAAGGGGGTGGCATATTGCTTCAGCCGACGGTCAAGCAGGGTGGCGAGGTCATCGCCATGGACGAAATCCATCACGAGAAACTGCCCGTTGGCATGGCTGAAATAGTCGGTCACGCGGGGGAGCGCCCGATGGTGGAGGTGGTGCAGAATATTGGCTTCGCGCTTGAACGCAGTGTGAAGGTCTTCGGTCTGCTGCACCGAAAGAGTGCTGCTGACGATCTGCTGCTTGAGGGCCACAGTACTCCCGAAGGTCTCGTCGATGGCTTCGTAGACGGCTCCCATCCCTCCCTGACCGGCCAGTCGGACGACTCGGTAGCGGTTGTGCATCAGGTTCCCTGGTTGCAGTAACAGGCTCATATGATTGGTTTTCCTTCGCTGGTCCTCACTGGTCTTCTGGTCCTCTGGTCCTCTGGTCTTCTGGTCCTCCCGCTTACCACTATACCATAGCTTCATCTGCCGGTGGTCCCGACGCAGGGGTTGACCCTCTGGAAGTCCTTACGACCACAGGTCGCACCCGATGAACCCTTTTGTGGTATTATACCTCCGGATTCGGATGATTGCTGCTGGATAGGCGTGGCAGATAGCCGTGCTCCCCAACCGGTTCGGGGCGTTTTTTTCTGGCAGGCAGATGCCACTGAATCCCTATCGGAAATTGACAAACAGGAGGTTAGTACAGATGTTTAAGCGTTCGCTTCTGGTGGTCCTCATCCTGGGAGTGTTCGTCTCTCTGCTGGCGACGTTTCCCCCGTCTGGCGAAGCGCAAAGTGCCCAGAGGACGTTTCCTCCCTACCAGGCGCGATATTTCCCCGAGACGGGCCATTCGGCGGTCAACTGGTTTCTGGACAAGTGGAAGAGCACGCCGAATGCGTTGTTTGTGCTTGGCTACCCCATCTCACAGCCGTTCGTTGAAGAAAGTTTCACCAACCCCGGCGAATACTACCGGGTACAATATTTCGAGCGGGCCGTGCTCGAAGAACACCCCGAAAACTGGGGCGTTGGGAACAATAATGAGTTCTATGTGCTCGGGCGGCTGATGGGCAAGCTCGCGGCCCAGGGGCGCGAGCAGGAGGAGCCGTTTGTGGCGGTGCCCGACCCGGGCGATGGGACGTGGATACCCGAGACGCAGCACACGCTGCGCAACGACCCGGCCCCCTTCCGCACCTTCTTCGACAACAACGGGGGTATCGCAGTGTTTGGCTACCCCATCTCGGAGCAGTTCCAGGAGGTCAACCAGGCCGACGGGCAGACCTACTGGGTGCAGTATTTCGAGCGCCAGCGGATGGAGTGGCACCCCGACGAACCCGACCCCAACTATCGCGTGCTGCTCGGCTTGCTCGGCAACGAATATCGCAGTGCGCACCACCAGGGCCGCCGGGAGTTCAAGTATATGCCCGCTCGTGACACGCTCCCGGAGCCGTTCATCTATGGGTACAATGCAACGCTTTACCTTGATGGGGCGGCGTGGCAGGACCGCGAACGCGCCTTGCAGCTTGCCAAAAATTCTGGCGTCACCTGGATTCGGCAGCAGATTGCCTGGAAGGATATTGAGGATGCGTCCGGGGCATATTACTGGGCAGAGTTGGATGATATCGTGGATGATGTCCACAATGCGGGGATGAATTTGCTCATCAACGTGGTGCAGTCTCCTTCTCGCTATACGCCGAACAACACCCATGGTCTGCCTGCCCGTGAACATTTCGGTTCGCTGGCGCGGTTTATGGGGGCTATGACGGAGCGCTACCGCGGGAAGGTGCAGGCGTATGAAATCTGGAACGAGCAGAACCGCGCCTGCGAGAATGGGGGCGATTGCAGTACGGCCGGGGGAACTGGCGGGTATGTGGCCGATGCCGGCTTCTATGTAGACATGCTCCACGAAGCCTACTTTGCCGTCAAAGCCGCTGACCCCTACGCTATCGTGGTGAGCGGGGCCCCCACGTCGACAGAAACCAACGACCCCAATATTGCCATCAGTGACTCGACGTTCATTCGGCAGATGTTGAACAATGGGCGCTTCCGCGCCGATGCTATCGGGGTGCATCCCGGCGGCCACAACAACCCGCCTGATTCGATGTGGCCCGACAACCCCGGACCGGATGGGTGGTCGAACAGCCGCGAGTTCTATTTCCGCCGCGTCGAGGATGTGCGCGATGCGGTGGTTGCCAGTGGCCGGGGCGATATGCAGTTGTGGATTACCGAGTTCGGGTGGGCCACGGCGAACACTACCCCTGGCTATGAGTATGGCAACGATATCTCGCAGGAGACACAGGCGCAGTGGATTGTCCGCGCCTTCGAGAAGGGGCGGGTCGATTATGCGCCCTGGGTCGGGGCGATGTTCCTGTGGAATCTGAACTTCTCGATAGCCTGGGAGGGGGAGCACGATAATCCCTCGCACGAGCAGGCATCGTTCAGCGTGCTCAACCCCGACTGGACACCGCGCCCGGCCTGGCACGCGATTCAGGCCATGCCGAAACGGTAGGTGAGTTTCATTCAGGGAAGGGAGATGGTCCCTCTTCCCCCGCAGGTCCGGGCGGCTTGCGGGGGAAGTTTCTGACGACGAGCATCCCCCTCTCCCCCCCTCCTCAAAACTTCAGGTCCAGCAGTTGCACCCGCGTGGCCTGGAGCCGGTCCATAATGATGTGGGCGAAGCGCTCCATCAGGCGGTAGCCCAGTTCATAGTCTTCGTTGCACTTCGTGCGCAAGCATTTGCCATCGAACGTGGTGGCCCGCGTGGTGTCGAGCGCCCGTGCATCGAAGCACCACTGGTAGGGCGGGAAGAGCCACGACCAGCCAATCACATCGCCGGGGCCTATCGTCTGGAGCGTTACGGCTCCCCGTCCGGGCACAAAGGTTTCGACCGTCACTTTGCCGTGCCGTATCACATAGAAGCAGTTGGCTTCCTCCCGTTCGCGGAAGAGGAAGTCGCCGGGGCCAAACTGCACGTTGGAGGCACAGCCGGCCAGCGTCTCGATATGGTTTAAGCGGAGTCCCTTGAAAAAATGGTGGTGAGCGAGCACTTCCTCGATAGTCTGGATGGTATCGGTCATGTTCTTCTCTGCTACTTTCTTTGTGTTCAAATGTACTCGAACGTACGCTTTGTCCATTTCCAAAATTCCTGCTTCCACCTGCATCGCCTTCTCACTTGAAGGGCTTACACGCAGTCCACAAGCGTCTTTTACGTCCCGACGTAGCCACGACCGAGGACGACCAGTTCAGGA